>CAZMMM010000294.1:0-3125 GCA_964567385.1 uncultured Comamonas sp. | reverse complement strand
GGGGGCTTTTCTGGCAACCCTGCCCTCTATCCGTTGATTTACAACACCGCCTGCGCCGATATGCTGCTGGTGCAAATCAACCCCGTAGAGCACCACAGCCTGCCGAGCAACCCCACGGATATTGCCGAGCGCATGAATGAAGTCACCTTCAACACCAGCTTGCTGGGCGAGCTGCGCGCTATTGACTTTGTGCGCCGCCTGCTGGCCGAGGGCAAGCTAGACCCCGAGCGCTATAAAAACGTATTGCTGCACCGCATTGACGGGGGGGCCGCCCTGAGTGAGCTGGGCGCGGCCAGCAAGTCACGGGCGGATTTGGCCTTTGTGCTGCGCCTGTTTGAGCTGGGGCGCGCCCAAGGCCAAGTGTGGGCACAGGCACACTACGCAGATGTAGGCGTGCGCCAAACGGTGCAGATTCTGGACCACTGCTGAGCCAGTGGTGCCCATCAAGAGAAACAGGGAGAATTTGAACGATGACAACAGCGCATCCCCACAACCAGGAAGATTGCATCTTCTGCAAAATTGTTGCTGGCACCATCCCCAGCCGCAAGGTGTATGAAGATGAAGAGCTACTGGCTTTTCACGACATCAACCCTTGGGCACCCGTGCATTTTTTAGTCATTCCTAAGCGCCATATCGCCTCGTTGGCGCATGCGCAGCCCCAGGATGAGGCGCTACTGGGCCGCATCCTGGCCCTGGCCCCGCGTTTGGCGTTGGAGCAGGGCTGCAACCCTTACCCAGACGGTGGCTTTCGTGTGCAAATCAATACCGGCACTGAGGGCGGGCAGGAGGTTCACCACCTGCATGTCCATGTACTAGGCGGCGTGCGCCCCTGGAAGCTTGGGGTATAAACATATAGCTGGCCGTTAAGATGGCCAGCGCAGTTAGAGGGCCAGCTTACAATGGCCTCCCTTCATTCAAGGAGAATTTTGATGGGTTCTTTATCGATTTGGCACTGGCTCATCGTGCTGTTGGTGGTAGTCATGGTGTTTGGCACGAAAAAGCTGAAAAACATCGGCTCTGACTTGGGCGGTGCAGTCAAAGGCTTCAAGGACGGCATGCGTGAAGGCACGGATGCGGATGAGCAAGCCGCAGCAGCACAGGTGGCCAACCAGCGTGCTGAGGCTGATGGTGCCACCATCGACGTGCAAGCCAAACAGAAAAGCTGATGCTGGCTATTGCCCGCAAGCGCTGTACGCTTCCAGCCTGTGCTAGGGGCTGCGGCCTGCAGGCTCGCCCTTCAAAGGTATTGCAATGCTGGATATAGGCTTATCCAAAATGGCCTTGATTGGCGTGGTAGCGCTGGTTGTGATTGGGCCAGAGAAACTGCCCAAGGTCGCGCGTACCGTGGGCTCGCTGATTGGCCGCGCCCAGCGCTACGTGGCAGACGTGAAGGCTGAGGTCAACCAGTCCATGCAGCTCGATGAGCTGCGAAAAATGAAAGAGACGGTAGAGACCGCAGCCCGCGATGTACAAAGCTCGGTACAAACCACCGTGGCTGACCTGGATAAAGAGTTTGACGAAGCCATTGCCGAGGCCGAGCGCCTAGCCAAACCCGACTTTGGTAGCTTTAACAACGCCGGTGCCCACATGGGGTTTGAGGGTGATGCAGGCGCTGAGCTTTGGAGCGCCAGCCAAGTGGTGCCCAGTTATAAAAACCCGGGCAAGAAGTTCCGTCTCAAGCAGGCGGCCATTCCCCGCTGGTACAAGGTGCGCAGCGGCACACGCACCCATGTGCAGTCTGGCGCAGCGCGAGTGGCGCGCTTTCGGCCTAAGCGCTAGCAAGGGCTGCATGCCCTGACTGCGCTGCTTTTGATTGTTTATGTCGCAAAAAACCTCCCCCGAAGATGAGCTGGCTGGCACCGAGCAGCCCTTTGTGCAGCACTTGATGGAACTGCGTGACCGCCTGCTGTACTGCCTTTACGGTGTGGTGCTGGCGGTGGCCGTGCTGGCTGTCTGGCCTGGCCCTAGTGGCTTGATTGACTTTATCGCCCAGCCCATCAAGGCGCATATGCCGCCCGATACCAAGCTGATTGCGGTAGGGGTGTTCTCACCATTTTTTGTGCCGCTGAAGGTGCTGATGATGGTGGGCGTGCTGGCCGTACTGCCCTGGCTGATGTACCAAGCCTGGGCTTTTATTGCGCCGGGCTTGTACAGCCATGAAAAGCGCTTTGCCCTGCCGCTGATTACCTTTGGCAGCATCCTGGCCTATACGGGCATTGCCTTTGTGCAGTTTTTTGTGCTGGACAAGATGTTTGCCTTCATCCAAAACTTCACCCCCGACAGCGTGGCCGCCACGCCAGACGTGGCCTCGTATGTGGAGGCAATTTTGTCCCTCTACCTGGCCTTTGGCCTGGCCTTTCAAGTGCCGATTGTGGTGATGCTGCTAGTGCGCGTAGGACTGGTGGAGCTGGACAAGCTCAAGTCCTTTCGCGGCTACTTCATCGTGCTGGCCTTTGTGATTGCTGCCGTAGTCACGCCGCCCGATGTGATTTCGCAGCTAGCACTGGCCATTCCCATGTGCTTGCTCTATGAGGTAGGGCTGCTGGCGGCTGGCTGGTTTGTTAAAGACAGTAAACGGGCTGAGGGTAGCGCTGCGGCTGAGTAGCCAGTGTGCGCTTGGCAAGCGCTACCAGCCATCAATTGCTCAGCATTGCCGCTAGGCCATGCTCAAGCGCCGCGCACCTCGTTCACCAGGGCTTGCAGCATGCGCACGTCGGTTACCACCAGTACGCGTGTACCCTCCTTGCGCAGTAAGCCACGTTTGGTGAGGGCGCTCATCTCGCGCGTTACCTGCTCGCGGGAGGTGCTGATCTTGCTGGCCAGCGCCACATGCGGGGGGGCCGGGTCGATGCGCGCCGTGCCGTCCGGCGCAACGCCCGCCGCATGGGCCATGTCCAGCAGCTCAGCGTGCTGAGGTCGATCACGCGGTCGGTCAGGCTGCGCACCATCGCTGCAAGGTTGCGCATGATGCGCAGGGCGACGATGTGCTCGCGGCGCAGCAGGGCCTGGAAGGTCTCGGGGGTCAGGCTGGCCAGCAGCGAAGGCTCCAGCGTCACCGCGTCGGCTGAACGTGGTCGGCCATCGATGGCTGACAGTTCACCGAAATGCTCGCCCGGCAGGCAGTC
>CAZMMM010000293.1:0-3126 GCA_964567385.1 uncultured Comamonas sp. | reverse complement strand
CAAAGGGAGGCATGTTGTAGTGGAACAGGAAGCGGTCTTCAAACTCGCCGGCCAGCGCGTCAATGCGCTGGGCATCGCGCTCTGTGCCCAGGGTGGAAACCACCAGCGCCTGCGTTTCACCACGGGTGAACAGCGCCGAGCCGTGGGTGCGGGGCAGCACCGAGTTGCGGATTTCAATCGGGCGCACGGTGCGGGTATCGCGCCCGTCGATACGGGGCTCACCTGCCAGAATCTGGCCGCGCACGATACGCGCTTCAATGTCAAACAGCATGTTCTCAACCTTGACGGCATCGAACTCTACGCCCTGCTCGGTCAAAGCGGCTTTGACGCTGGCATAGGCTTCGCGGCAAGCCTGGGTGCGCAGTTGCTTGTTGCGGTTTTGGTAGGCGGCGCGTAGAGGAGCTTCACCCAGCTCGGCCACTTTGGCCAGCAGAGTTTGGTCTTGCGCCTCGGGCTGCCAGTCCCAAACGGGCTTACCTGCTTCACGCACTAGCTCATGGATGGCGTTAATGGCAATCTGGCTTTGCTCGTGGCCATACACCACGGCGCCCAGCATGATGTCTTCGGGCAGTTGCAGGGCTTCGGATTCGACCATCAGCACGGCGGCTTCAGTACCGGCCACAACCAAATCCATCTGGCTGTTTTTACGCTCGGTCTGACCGGGGTTGAGCACGTATTCGCCATTGATATAGCCCACACGCGCAGCACCAATGGGGCCGTTAAAAGGAATGCCAGAAATCGCCAGCGCAGCGCTGGTGCCAATCATGGCGGCAATGTCGGCATCCACTTCGGGGTTCAAGGAAATGGTGTGGATAACCACATGCACTTCGTTATAAAAACCCTCGGGGAATAGCGGGCGAATGGGGCGGTCAATCAGGCGGGAAGTCAGGGTTTCCAGTTCGCTGGGCTTGGCTTCGCGCTTGAAGAAGCTGCCAGGGATTTTGCCTGCGGCGTAGGTTTTCTCGATGTAGTCCACCGTTAGCGGGAAAAAGTCCTGGCCGGGCTTGGCGGTTTTAGAGGCCACGACGGTCGCCAGCACCACGGTATCGTCGATATTGACCAGCACTGCGCCGCCAGCCTGGCGGGCAACTTCGCCCGTTTCCATGGTGACTTGGTGCTGACCCCATTGGAAGGTTTTGGTAACTTTATTGAACATCGTCATAAAAAAGACTCCTTTAAAACGACAGGGAGCAAGACAGACCGCGATGCCATTCCAGCACCGCACCGCTACAGATACGGTGCTGGAATGACACAGCTTCGCTTGTTTGAACTCCCCCTAGATAGGTGAAAACAAGATGCAAAAACGCCTGGGCGGTACTAAAACCGTCCAGGCGCTTTGCTCAAGCCAGTGTTGGGCAAGTAGGGATAAGCACTGGGCTTATTACTTGCGCAGACCCAGCTTGGCGATCAAAGCCAGGTAGCGCTCGGCATCCTTGGTCTTGAGGTAGTCCAAGAGCTTACGACGACGGCTGACCATGCGCAGCAGGCCACGGCGACCGTGGTGGTCTTTGGCGTGCTGTTTGAAGTGGGGGGTCAGCTCGTTGATGCGGGCAGTCAGAAGGGCAACTTGTACTTCTGGGCTACCGGTATCGTTGGCCGAGCGGGCATTGGCTTTAACAACTTCAGCCTTAACAGAGGCGGCAATCATGAATTTTTCCTTGGTATTACTGTTTACTTGCGCCAGGACTGGAAAGGCCGCTGGCGTGCGTCTTGCACCATGCAAAACCGAGTAAATTTACCACATTTTCAGTTTTTTAGCCAGCTTTTGCGTATGGGGACAGCTAGGAATCAAGCCCGCTTTTCCCACACTGCCGCAAAAAACCCATCCATTTGATGGCTATGCGGCCAGGGGCGCAGGTAGAGCTGGCCATCATCCCCACCACTGCACAGGGTGGCGACATTCTCTACCTTTAAGCCTTCCAGCAAGGCCGCTACAGGCTGGGGGGTGAAGTCAGGGTTGGCGGCACTAAAGGCTTGGGCAATTTCCTCGTTTTCGCTGGCTAGCAGGCTGCACGTGGCATACACCAAGCGCCCACCAGGTTTCAGTAGCCGCGCCGCGCTTTGCAAAATAGCAGCCTGCTGCTGGTTGAAGGCAGCCACAGTTTGCGGGGTTTGCCGCCACTTCAAATCTGGGTTGCGCCGCAAAGTGCCTAGACCAGAGCAAGGGGCATCGACCAGTACGCGGTCAATTTTGCCCGCCAGGCGTTTAATACGCTCATCGCGCTCATGGGCAATGGCGGCGGGGTGGACGTTGGACAACCCCGAACGCGCCAAACGTGGCTTCAAAGCATCCAGTCTATGGGCAGAGGTGTCAAAGGCGTAGAGGCGACCGGTATTGCGCATCTGCGCCCCTAGCGCCAAGGTTTTGCCACCCGCACCAGCGCAAAAATCCACCACCATTTCGCCGCGCTTGGCATCAAGCAGCAGCGCCAAAAGCTGGGAGCCTTCGTCCTGCACTTCCAGCAGCCCTTCGGTAAAGGCTGCGGTTTTGCCCAACTGCGGCTTGCCTGTTAGGCGCAGCCCCCAGGGGGAGTAAGGCGTGGGTGTGGCCTCAATGCCCTGCTCGGCCAAGGCCGTGGCGACGGCGGGGCGCTTGGCCTTCCAGGCATTCACGCGCACGTCCAGCGGGGCGGTTTCCAGCAGACTGGCCGCCAAGGCGCTGAACGCCTGCTCGCCCAACTGCGCTTGCAAGGCTTGAGCCAACCAATCCGGCAGGTTGTGGCGGTGCTGGGGTAGCCACAAACTATCCTCATCCGCGATGGCCTGGCAGTCCTTGAGCCATGCTTGTTCTTTAGGGTTCAAGGCCGCTTGCAGTATTTCGGGCTTGCCCGCCCAGGCCAGAATCGCCAAGCGCCGCGCCCGCCCGCCCGAGCCGCTACGCGCCAGCGCTTCCAGGCGCAGCTTGTGGCGCAGCACGGTATAAGCCGTTTGCGCCAGCGCAGAGCGCTCACGCGAACCCAGCTGGCGCTGACCACGAAAAAAGCGCGACACCACGGCATCCACCGGGTGTTGCAGTTGCAGCACTTGCTCTAAGAGCGCAGTGCAGGTATCCAATAGGGCTTTAGGCTGCATGGCGCACCTCAGTTTGGGTCAAAAAATTCAACACCGCACGCGGGTAGATGATGT
>CAZMMM010000292.1:0-3139 GCA_964567385.1 uncultured Comamonas sp. | reverse complement strand
CATTCGCCGGTTTGCTCAAACGCCTCATCCACGGCAAACAGCGCGGCCTTGGCATTAAGGGTGTCAAAAATGGTTTCCACCATGATGACATCGCTGCCGCCCTCAATCAGCGCCAAAGTTTGCTCCAGGTAGGCCACGCGCAGTTGCTCGAAGGTGATATTGCGTGCGCCGGGGTCGTTCACATCGGGGCTGATGCTGGCGGTTTTGGGCGTGGGGCCAAGAATGCCGGCCACAAAGCGCGGCTGCTCAGGGGTGGAAAATTTGTCGCAGGCAGCACGTGCCAGCTTGGCGCTTTCCAGGTTCATCTCGTAGGCCAGATGCCCCATGTGGTAATCGTCCTGGGCGGTGCTGGTTGCGCCGAAGGTGTTGGTTTCAATCAAGTCCGCGCCAGCGGCCAGATAGCCTTCGTGAATATCACGAATGATGTCCGGGCGGGTGAGCGAGAGCAGCTCGTTATTGCCCTTTACGTCGTGGGCAAAATCAGCAAAGCGCTGGCCGCGAAACTGTTCTTCCGAGAGTTTGAAGCGCTGAATCATGGTGCCCATTGCGCCATCCAAAATGGCAATGCGCTGGCGCAAAATGCCCGGCAGCGCCTGGGCGCGGGTGTAGCGCGGCAAATGCGCCAGGGGGTCGGGGGCAGCAGTATGGGCTGCCGTAGTGCGAGTGTTATCAGTCATAGTGCGCCATTGTAGAAAGCCAGTAGGCTTTGCATGCCTTGCACTTGTTTACCACCCCATACCCGCTATGCAAAACAGCCTGTTTGAAGACGCAGATACCCCCATCCCCACCCCGATACCCAATAGCACACCCCAGCCCATAGCCCACCGGCAAGACTGGCAGCCCTTGGCCGCACAACTGCCCGCCACGCTGCGCATGGGGGTCTCCACCTGGTCTTACCCCGGCTGGGAAGGGCTGGTGTGGGATGGCCTCTACGATGCCAGTGTGCTAGCCCGCAAGGGGCTGCTGGCCTACCACCAGCACCCGCTGCTGCGCACAGTGTGCATAGACCGCAGCTTTTGGCAGCCGCTAACGGCCAGCCAGTACGCCGACTATGCGGCGCAGGTGGATGCGGGGTTTCGCTTTGTCGTGAAATGCCCGGCCAGCGTGACCGATGCCCTGCTGCGCGGCTCAGACGGCCAAGGCCGCACCGCCAACCCCGGCTTTCTTGACCCGCAACTGGCACTCGCCCACCTGGTGCAGCCCGCGCTGGCGGGCCTGGGCGATACGCTGGGGGTGCTGGTGTTTCAGCTCAGCCCCTTGCCCAGGCAGTGGCTCCAGCAACCTGCCCGCTTGCTGGAACAGTTGGGGCAGATGCTGGCGGCTGTACGCCAGGCGCTGGCCGCCCATCCGCAAGTGATAGTGGCGGTCGAGCTGCGCGACCCGCAATGCCTCACCCCCGACCTGGCCAAGCTGCTACGCACCCACGCCGCCACGTTCTGCCTGGGGCTGCACGGCAAGATGCCGCCTATCGAGGCGCAACTGCCCCTGCTGCGGGCGCTGTGGCCAACACCGCTGGTCTGCCGCTGGAATCTGAACCGCAGCTTTGGCGCTTTCGGCTACCGCCAGGCGCAGGAGAAACACGCCCCGTTTCAAGCCATACGCTCGCCAGACCCACACACCCGCGCCATCCTGGCACGCACGATTGCGGGCATCACCGGTGCGGGGCAGCCCGCCTATATCACCATCAGCAACGATGCCGAAGGCTGCGCCCCGCGCTCTATTGCCCTGCTGGCGCAGGCGGTGGCTGACTTGCTTGCAGCCCCGCGCTAAGGCACTCGCCGCCTTGCGGCCATCCTAGAATGCCGGTGTCTTGGCATAGCCGCTCATGGCGGCAGGCCAAACAGCACAACACACCCATAACCCTCAGGAGACATCACCGGTGACCACCCCCCAGCCCCCCGCTATCCAAGCCCCCGCCTACGTCAAAAACACCAAGCTGATTGCCTGGGTGAGCGAAATGGCCGCCCTATGCAAACCCGCACATATCCACTGGTGCGACGGCAGCCAAGAGGAATACGACCAGCTTTGCCAGCAACTGGTGGACGCCGGTACTTTCAAAAAGCTCAACCCCGCCAAGCGCCCCGGTAGCTATCTGGCCTGGTCTGACCCCTCGGACGTAGCGCGTGTGGAAGACCGCACTTTTATCTGCTCCGAAAACGAGGCAGACGCTGGCTCCACCAACAACTGGATGGCTCCCGCGCAAATGCGCCAAACCCTGACTCCGCTGTTTGACGGCTGTATGCGTGGGCGCACCATGTACGTCGTACCGTTCAGCATGGGGCCTTTGGGCAGCCCAATTGCCCATGTAGGCGTAGAGCTATCCGACAGCGCCTACGTGGCCGTGAACATGCAAATCATGACGCGCATGGGCAAGGCGGTGTATGACGTAATCGGCGCGGATGGCGAGTTCGTGCCCTGTATGCACACCGTAGGCGCACCCCTGGCCGAGGGGGAAAAAGACCACACCAGTTGGCCATGCAACCCCGACACCAAATACATCGTTCACTACCCCGAAACGCGGGAAATTTGGAGCTACGGCTCGGGCTACGGCGGCAACGCCTTGCTGGGCAAAAAATGTTTGGCGCTACGCATTGCCTCCAAAATGGGCAAAGACCAAGGCTGGCTGGCCGAGCACATGCTGATTTTGGGCGTGACCAATCCCGAAGGCAAAAAATACCATGTGGCCGCCGCCTTCCCCAGCGCTTGCGGCAAGACGAATTTCTCTATGCTGGTTCCGCCTGCTGGCTTTGAGGGCTGGAAAGTCACCACCATTGGCGACGATATCGCCTGGATTAAGCCCCAGCCCGACGGCAGCCTACGCGCCATTAACCCCGAGGCGGGTTACTTCGGCGTAGCGCCCGGAACCAACTACCACACCAACCCCAACTGCATGGCTAGCTTGGACAAGAACGTCATCTTCACCAACGTCGCGCTGACTGACGACGGTGATGTCTGGTGGGAAGGCATGGAAAAAGACAGCGGTGTTACCCCCGCTCACCTACTAGATTGGCAGGGCAAAGACTGGACACCCGAGGACGGCAAAGCAGGCCGCAAAGCCGCCCATGCCAATGCCCGCTTTACCGTCGCAGCCACCAACAACCCCGCCTTGGATACCGCTTGGGACGACCCAGCAGGTGTG
>CAZMMM010000291.1:0-3155 GCA_964567385.1 uncultured Comamonas sp. | reverse complement strand
AGCAAAAGCAGGCTTTGTTTGACAACACCGCCCGCAATATGCAAGGCACCAGCGAAGCCACACGCCGCCGCCATGTGGACAACTGCACCAAGTGCGACCCTGCCTATGGCGAAGGGGTAAATAAAGCCTTGGCCGCCTTGGGCCTGGGTGTGTAAAACACATTAAACCCGTTGGTCTAAACAAAACGCCCCGCGCTTTATTCAGGCGCGGGGCGTTTTTTTGTGTCTTGCTACGGCTCAAGGCTTATGCCGTATAGCGGACTCAAGCATGCTGCTCTCGCTTTTTATGCACGCCCGTGCCCACAGCGCCTGCGGCCAAAATACTCACTGCCAAGGCAATAGCCGCCCCCACAAAAACGGAGCGCGGATGGCCACCATCCATCAACCAGCCAAAGATGGGGGCAGCTACGCTAAAGCCCAGGTCAAGCCCTGAGTACACCGTGCCATACACGCGGCCAGTGGCACCTTCTGGCGCAGCTTGTTTAATCAACATGTCACGTGAGGGGCCTGCCAAGCCCTGGCCAAAACCGGCAGCAGAAGCCACCACCAAAGCCAGCATGCCCGGTATCCAGCCCGAACCAGCCAGGGCCAGCAGCACAGCCGCCAGTAGCAGATTGGCAGCAATCACACGCTCCAGGCGCTGCACTCTGGCTACCAGAAAGCCACCGCCAATCATGCCAGCGGCGCTGCACAGCATAAAGCCCGTAACTACCAGGGACGATAGCTCTTGGCGCAGGCCATAAATCTGGCTCATGGCGGGCGCAGCGAAGCTTTGCACGGCACTCAAACCAATGGTGCTAAAGAAGAAGAAGGCAAAGCACAGCCACACAGCGGCCAGCTTCAAAAAGGCAAAAGAGCCTTCACCGCCATTGGCCGCTTCTGTCGTGCCTGCTGTTGGTGCGCTGGCAACTTCCAGGGCAGGGTCTTGGTCATCCAGCCAGCGGCGTTGGTGAACCACCAGAGCCAGCACCAAAGCCGCCAGCAATGCACCGCCCAAACAAGCCAGCCGCCAAGAGCCTGTCAGCCCGGTAATACCGGCCATAAACACTGGTGCTAGTGCCCAGCCCAGGTTGCCCGAAATACCATGCACCGAAAAGGCGTGGCCCATATTCTTGGGCGAGACGCGCTTGTTCAAAATAGTGAAGTCCACCGGGTGAAACGGTGCATTGCCCACCCCGGCGATAAATGCAGCCAATAGCAGCATGGCATAGCTTTGCGCTGCCGCTGCGGTAATACCCGCCAGCACAAAGCAACCCAAAGCGCCAAAAAGAATAGGGCGTGCCCCCACTCTATCCACCAAAAAGCCAGAAAGCATCTGCCCCACGCCTGAGACGATGAAGAACAGCGACACCATGGCCCCCAGCTCGGCATAGCTATAGCCAAACTCGGCAATCAGCCAAGGAAATAGCGGCGGTAGCAGCAGGTGAAAAAAGTGGGACGAGCCGTGGGCGACACCAATCAGTGTGATGGTGCGTGCGTCTTGCCGTTCAGGCACGGTAGTAGTGGTTTGTGCAGTCATATCGCCATCTTAAACAAGGGGCAATATCCATGTAACAGCTGCTTTACTCGTAAAGCAAGTTGGTTAGCGTCGCCGTTTGCCTGGGGTATTTTTACGAGGATAGAGGCGCTCACCACGCACGCGCAGGCCATCTGGGGCTGGGGGAAAGAAGCTGGCCTGCTCGCTAGCGACCAGGCTGGCATGATCGACCTCAGCCAGCGGAGCGCGGTAAGCATAGACGCTACGCCCATCAGGCAGGCGGTGGCTATGGGTGGGAGTCACTTCATCAGGCAGGGGGAAGTTCAGGCTAACCAGCCAAGCACCTTCGGGCAGCTCGGTCATGGCTTTGACCAGGGCGCGAGACATGCTCTCTGGCCGCTGAAATAGGTAGATGACATCGTAGCCACGCCAGTCAAGCGTCCACATATTGCCCTGGCGCACCTTGGCCCAGGGGCAGCGCAGAGCGCAAGCCCAGCGCAACAGCCAGCTCCATTCCACCCCATGCAAACGCGCCTGCGGCCAAGCACGGCGCAAGGCGCGCAGGCCAGCACCCAGGCCACAGCCCGCATCCAAAATACGCGGCTGGGCAGGCAAGTCCAACATGGGGGCAAGCCCATCCAAAGCACCTGCCGGGGTGGGAAACAGCGGTGCGTCACGCCAGGCGTTAAGCGGGTAAATAAGCAGCAAGACGGCCAGCGGCAGCAACCAAGCCCAAGCAGACAGGCTGCCCGCCGATGCCAGCAACACCATAAAAGACAGGGGAAAGCCCAGAGCTAGCAGTACACGCCGCCACCAGTTGCGCCCCAGTAGGCTGGCCGCCACGCTAAAGCCTGTAGCGGCCAGTACTGCCCACAAATGGGGCAGCCCGCCCCATACCAGCAAGCGCCAAAGCAACCAGGCTGCCCCCCACACCAACAAAGCTGGCAAGGGCCAAGGCAAGCGGTTGATAAGGCGCTGCATGGTGCGGGGGTAACTCAAAGAAAGCAGGGTACTACCAGGCCCGTTCAGGCGGTGCCGCGCAGGCGCTCAATCAGGCCGTTGAGTTCGTCCAGAGAGCCAAATTGAATGCTCAACTCGCCCATGGTTTGCAACTTGCCGTGGCGTTTCACGTGTTTTTTAACGCGCACTTCTACTTGGGCCAGCAGTAGGTCAGACAGTTCTTCCTCTACGCGCAGAATGTCGCCGCTTTTTTTTGTGGCGCGGGGGCTGGCTTTTTCTATTTGTCCGCCCTGCTCTTCTTCGGCGACTTTTTTCACCAAGGCTTCAGCCTCGCGCACCGTCATTTGACGGCTGGCTACTTGGTGGGCGGTGGTGATTTGCTCAGCCTTATCCAAGCTAAGAAGGGCACGGGCATGGCCCATGTCCAAATCACCCGCCATCAGCATGGTCTGCACTGGCTCGGCCAATTGCAGCAGGCGCAGCAGATTGCTGGCGGCAGAGCGGCTGCGGCCTACGGCCTGGGCGGCCTGCTCATGCGTCAGGCCAAACTCTTGCACCAGGCGCTGCAAGCCTTGGGCTTCTTCCAGCGGGTTGAGGTCTTCGCGCTGGATATTTTCAATCAGCGCCATGATGGCAGCGGCCTGGTCTGGCACTTGGCGTACCAGCACCGGCACGGACTCTAGCCCCGCCAGCTTGGCAGCGCGAAAGCGGCGCTCACC
>CAZMMM010000290.1:2495-3167 GCA_964567385.1 uncultured Comamonas sp. | reverse complement strand
CGCAGCTTTTATGCCGTGGAACTCGCTACGCGCCGCTAGGCGGCGCTACGCTCAAACAGCCACGGCAAGTCAGACTGGCTAGCACCATGCTTTATCCACCGCTGCGCTTTTTGCAGGTAACGGGATGGGAGAGAGGCTTACGCCACTTCTGCCAAATCAGCCTGTTCAGCCACTGAGGCGGCAACCGCAACCCCAGGCGCAACTTTCCCCTGCCCCTCCAACCGCGCAATGTCATGGCGCAGTTGCTTGAGCGCCGGGGTCACGATGGCGACAAACAGCGCCTCGCGGCTGCGTCGTTGTGCGCCGTGCAGCATCAAATAGCCGCGTGCGCCGCTGTGCAGGGCATCAGCCTGGGCAGCACGCAAGGCCAGTTCGCTACCAGCCAGGCGCAGGCGCAGCACATCGAGCAGAGGGGCTTGGCCTTGCTCGGCCAAATCGGCTAATGCCCAAGTGCGTTGGCGCAGGTCAGCCAGCAGGGGGCGCAGGGTGTGGGGCTGGTCATCCAGCCAGGCATTGGTGGCCAGGGGGCTGCGCTGGCAGTCTTCCATGGAGGCAATGCTGGCCTCAATCACGCCCAGCGCCATACCCATTTGCAGCAGCACAAAGCCGGGTTTGATGCGTTGCAGGTAGTCCTCGAACAGTCCCTCGTCGGCGCGCTGGAGGCGACGGAAG
>CAZMMM010000290.1:0-2485 GCA_964567385.1 uncultured Comamonas sp. | reverse complement strand
GTGTAGTTCCTGTGGTTTTGTGGTGTGGTGAAAGGATTGTGGAATCCACACTTCTGACATGCGCACATTCACAGTTCCCGTGCCTTGCAAGCCTGAAAAATCTGGGCAGGCACGCAGGCGCAGGCCGGGCGCATCACTGCGCACAATGAAAAAGCGGTAGCTGCCATCGGGCAGTTGGGCGGCGGTGAGCAGGGCATGGCCTTGCTCATCTAAGTTAGAAACCCAGGGCAGGCCGCCACTGACCAGCAGGCCGCTTTGCCCATCTTGCTCATGAGGCTGGGCTTGGAGCAGGTGGCGCTCAATCTGGCTGAGGTGTTTAACGGTGTTGGACAAGCCCGTGCCCGCCCACAACTGGCCTTGCAGCAAGGCGGGCAGGTAGCGCTGGCGGGCATCGGCATTGCTGCTTTGGCGCAGATACCAGGCGCTGGCGCTTTGGCACCACAGGCTAAAAGCGGTAGAGCCGCACACCGCCCCCACGGCGGCCAAACGCTGGATTTGCGCGGTCAAGCCGTGGCCGCTGCCGCCTTCTGCTTTGCTGGCCAAGGCGCTAAAGCCGCCTAGCGCCGCGTAGCCTTGCATCCACGCCTTGGGGTAGTGGCCTTCGCGGTCAATGGCTTGCACCAAGGGGGCAAGCTGGGTATCGACATGGGCTTGCAACTGGGCAAAGGCAGCGGCGCTGCTGGTGCAGTCGGTGGCAAAACTAGCGGTGGGGGGCAGGGTGGTCATAAGGCAGTGCTCAAAGCAGTTAAAACAGCAAGGGGGGCTTAGGAAGCTTTACATAACCTGCTGCGGTAAGCAGGCGCTGCGGATCGGGATGAGATGCAAGGCGCAAACCACAGCAATAGCCGCGCTATTGCGAGGATTTGCAACGCGGCAGATCGCCCGATTCCGCAGATGCATGCGGCGCATGGGGTTATGTAGAGATTCCTTGTCCATTTAAGCCAAGGCAGGCTCAGGCTCGGCCACGTCGGTGGGCAGGGCGTAGGGCTGCAATTCGGCGTTAATGGGGGTGCGCGAGAGGTTGTTGGCGTAGTTGCACAGGGTGGCTAGCGCCAGGCCCAGCACCACTTCCAGCGCCTGCTGCTGGGTGTAGCCAGCGGCCAGAAAGCCTTGCCAATCGGCATCAGGCACATTGCCTTTGTGCGCCAGCACGGCCAGGGTGAAGGCGGCCAGTTGCTGCAAGCGGGCATCGTCAATTGCTTGGGTATGGCGCAGGGCGTGCAGCACATCGTCGGGCAGGAGTTTTTTCTTCTGCGTCAGCGCGGTGTGGCCTGCTACGCAAAAGCCGCAGCCATTGCTGACCGCTGCGGTAATTTGCACCACCTCGCGCTCGCCGGGGGTGAGGGTGGTGCGGGCGTTGATCGCGCCGACTTCTTGGTACATTTCCAGCGCCTCGGGGGCATTGGCCAGTACGCCCAGCAGATTGGGCAGAAAGCCGTTGGCCTTGAGGGCGTTTTGCAAACGGGGCTGGGCAGCAGCGGGGGCGGTGTCGGGGGTGAGAATGGGCAGGCGGCTCATGGCAAATTCCTTGTGACGGGTTAAAAGTGGGTGGCAAACCAATGGTCTGGATAAAGATTGCGCCAATGCTAATAAAAAATCATTAAAACCAAAACGTCTTTTTTATTGTTTTCAAATTACTTATTGATATATAAAACCATGCAAGACTTTTTCTCTCAGGAAAACAAGTGCTTATCTGCCGCTCTGCGCTGGGCGGCGCAGCAGAACTTGCCTCGGTTAGAGGCACAAATGCTGCTACTGCACAGCCTGGGGCGTAGCCCCCAAGACCGCGCTTGGCTACTCACGCATGATGATGAATGCCTAACTGCTACCCAAGTCGCAGACTTTCAAGCCCTGTGCCAGCGCCGCTTGCAGGGCGAGCCGATGGCCTACCTCACCGGCGAAAAGGAGTTCTTTGGCCTGCCTCTGCAAGTGGATAAGCGCGTCCTTGACCCCCGCCCCGATACTGAAACCCTGGTGGAATGGGCGCTAGAGCTGCTCCCCCCCAGCAGCCCTGCCCGCGTGGCCGACCTGGGCACAGGTAGCGGCGCGATTGCCCTGGCCATCCAAAGCCAGCGCCCCCAGGCCAGCGTGACCGCCGTAGATGCCAGCGCCGCCGCGCTGGAAGTGGCCAGCGCCAACGCCCAGCGCCTGCAACTGCCGGTGCAGTGTGTGCAATCGTCCTGGCTGGAACAGGTACAGGGCAGGTTTGACCTTATCGTCAGCAACCCGCCCTATATCCGCGAGGATGACCCCCACCTCCCCGCCCTGCACCACGAGCCACGCCAAGCGCTCACCAGTGGCGCAGACGGGCTGGAGGACATCCGCAGCATTGCCACCCAAGCGCCTGCCCACTTAGAAGCAGGCGGCTGGCTGCTGCTAGAACATGGCTGGAACCAGGCCGAGGCGGTGCAGGGCATTTTGCAGGCGGCGGGTTTTCAGGCTATTACCAGCAGGCGCGATTTGGGTGGGCAGTGGCGGTGTACGG
>CAZMMM010000289.1:0-3179 GCA_964567385.1 uncultured Comamonas sp. | reverse complement strand
TGCACGGCGTGGGCGTGAGCGTGACCAATGCGCTCTCCACCCGCCTGGAAGTGACGGTGTACCGCGATGGCGAGGCGGCCAGCATCGTCTTTGCCGGGGGCGATGTGGTGCAGCCCTTGCAGCGCCGCCCCTTGCAAGCGGGCGAGCGCAAACAGGGAACCAGCGTGCGCGTCTGGCCGGATGCGCGTTATTTCGACAGCCCACAACTGCCGCTGGGCGAACTGACCCACCTGCTGCGCTCCAAAGCCGTGCTGATGCCGGGCGTAAGCGTCTCCCTGCACCAAGAAAAAACTCGCGAGACACAAACCTGGCAATACAAAGGCGGCCTGAAAGACTACCTAGAGCAATCCCTGTCCGCCGACCCGCTGATTCCCCTGCTGGAAGGCGAAGGCTTTGCCGACGCGCAAGACGACAGCTTTGCCGAGGGCGAAGGCGCAGCCTGGTGCCTGGCCTTTACCGAGCATGGCGCGGCGCTGCGTGAAAGCTACGTCAACCTCATCCCCACCAGCGCGGGCGGCACGCATGAAAGCGGCTTGCGCGACGGCCTGTTTCAAGCGGTGAAAGGCTTTATCGAGCTGCATAGCCTGCTGCCCAAGGGGGTCAAGCTGATGCCGGACGATGTGTTCTCCCGCGCCAGCTTTGTGCTATCAGCCAAGGTGCTGGACCCGCAGTTTCAGGGGCAGGTAAAAGAAAAACTCAATAGCCGCGATGCCGTGCGGCTGGTATCGCACTTCGTCAAACCGGCGCTGGAGCTATGGCTCAACGCCCACATCGAACATGGTAAAAAACTGGCGGAACTGGCCATTAAAGCCGCCCAACAGCGCCAACGCGCCGGACAAAAAGTCGAAAAACGCAAAGGCAGCGGTGTCGCCGTCTTGCCCGGCAAACTCACCGATTGCGAAAGCCGTGACATCAGCCTAAACGAAGTATTTTTGGTGGAGGGCGACAGCGCTGGCGGCAGCGCAAAAATGGGGCGGGATAAAGAGACGCAAGCCATCCTGCCCCTGCGCGGCAAAGTGCTCAACACCTGGGAGGTGGAGCGCGACCTGCTATTTAGGAACAACGAGATACATGATATTTCCGTAGCTATAGGCGTTGACCCGCACGGTGAGCAGGACAGCCCTGATTTATCTGGCCTGCGCTACGGCAAGGTTTGCATCCTGAGCGATGCCGATGTGGACGGGGCGCATATCCAGGTGCTGCTGCTTACTCTGTTCTTCCGCCACTTCCCCAAGCTGATTGAGGCCGGGCATATCTACGTGGCACGTCCGCCGCTGTTTCGGGTGGACATTCCGGCGCGTGGCCGAAAACCTGCTGCCAAGCTCTACGCCCTAGACGAAGGCGAGCTGCAAGCCATTTTGGACAAAGCCGCCAAAGAAGGCGTAGCGCGGGACAAATGCCAAATCAGCCGCTTCAAAGGCTTGGGCGAAATGAACGCCGAACAGCTTTGGGACACCACGCTCAACCCCGACACCCGCCGCCTGCAACAAGTGCAACTGGGCGATTTGGACTTTCTGGCCACTGCCGATGTCATGACCCAGTTGATGGGTAAGGGCGAAGCCGCTGCCCGCCGCGCTTTGATGGAGCTGCATGGCGATGGGGTGGAAGTGGATGTGTAAAGACGAGGCTGCAAGAGCCTGACAAGCACTCAAACAAGCCATGCTCTTTTAGAATGCGCGGTTTACTTTTGAATTTGTCCTTCAACACAGCTGCGCAGGAGATGCTTTCATGACCGCTTCAATCCAGACCCAGGCCGAGGCCACCTCCCCCCACGTGATGCCCACCTATGGCCGCGTGCCCATTGCCTTGGAGCGCGGCCAGGGCTGCCGCGTCTGGGACATCAACGGCAAGGAGTACCTGGACGCACTGGCCGGCATTGCCGTCAACACCCTGGGGCATAACCACCCCAAACTGGTGCCCGCCCTGCAAGCGCAGCTGGCCCAGCTGATTCACGTCTCCAACTACTACCACATCCCTAATCAAGAGAAGCTCGCTGCCCTGCTCACCGAGCGCTCGGGCATGAGCAACGCCTTTTTTTGCAGCACCGGTCTGGAGGCCAATGAGGCTGCCATCAAAATCGCCCGCAAATACGGTGTCGATAAGGGCATTGAAAACCCACAAATCGTCGTCTATGAGCACGCCTTCCATGGCCGCTCTATCGCCACCATGAGCGCCACCGCCAACCCCAAGGTGCGCAGCGGCTTTGGCCCCTTGCTGGATGGCTTTATCCGCGTCGCCCCCAACGACTTTGCCGCGCTAGAGGCCGCCACCGCTGGGCGTGAAGATGTCGTGGCCATCATGATGGAACCCGTGCAGGGCGAAGGCGGCCTGCACCCCATGCGCAACGACTACCTGCAGCAAGTTCGCGCCCTGTGCGATGCCAAGGGCTGGCTGCTGATGTTTGACGAGGTGCAATCCGGCATGGGCCGCACCGGCAAATGGTTTGCCCACCAGTGGGCCAGCATCACCCCAGACGTAATGACCCTGGCCAAAGGCCTTGGCTCAGGCGTGCCTGTGGGCGCTGTGCTGGCGCATGGTGCGGCAGCGCAAGTGCTGCAAGCGGGCAACCATGGTTCGACCTTTGGCGGGAACCCCCTGTCCATGCGCGCCGGGGTGGAAACCATCCGCATCATGGAAGAAGAGCGGCTACTGGCCAACGCCAGCGAAATGGGCGACTACCTGCAAACCGCCCTCAAGGCCGCACTGGGCAGCACCCCAGGCGTTGTCGAAGTGCGCGGCCAGGGCCTACTGATTGGCATTGAGCTAAACAAGCCCTGCGGCGCCCTGATTAACCTGGCTGCCGATGCTGGCCTGCTGCTAAGCGTCACCGCCGACACCGTGGTGCGCCTGGCCCCACCGCTCATCCTCAGCCGTGCTGATGCGGATGCCATCGTGCAGCGCCTCACCCCCCTGATTCAAGCCTTCTTGCAACAAGAGTGAGCAGCCTATGTCCTCCAACAACGCCTCTTTGAAACACTACCTCCAGTTCTATGACCTCAGCGCCAGCGAGTACGACTACCTGCTCTCTCGCGCCGCGCTGATTAAAAAGAAGTTCAAAGCCTACGAAAAACACCACACCCTGGTGGACCGCACCCTGGCCATGATTTTTGAAAAAGCCAGCACGCGCACCCGCGTCAGCTTTGAAGCGGGCATGTACCAGCTGGGCGGCAGCGTCGTCC
>CAZMMM010000288.1:0-3186 GCA_964567385.1 uncultured Comamonas sp. | reverse complement strand
ATGCGGCAGATACTTTGGCGTTTTTATGCACCAGCCCCTATGACGTGCGACTGGCGCAGGAGCGCTTCCCGAAAATTCATTTCCACCCCCTGCGCGAGCATGCGGGGCTGGAATTGCAGGTGGGGTGACGCAAAGGCTTAATCGTGAACACGTTCTTAAAAATCCACCACCAGCGACAGCCGCACATTGCGCCCTGGCTGGCTGTAGGCATCTACCGCGCTGGAGTCTGCGGCTACGCCATACACATCTGACCATTGCCAGTATTTGCGGTTGGTGACGTTGTGTACCGCCAAGTTCAGGCGCAGGTTTTTGCGTGGCCGCCACTGGCCGCCAATGTCCAAGGTGGTGGCTGCGGGGGTGGCGAACTGGGTGGTATCGGCTTTGTTATTGCCAATGGATACCAGGTCAATAGCGCCCTCTTTTTTGCGACTGTAGTAACGCGCATCGGCATACACACCCCATTGGGCGCGGTCATAGCGCAGCCCCAGCGACAGTTGCGAGGGCGAGATGGAGTTCAGTGGCGCACCGCTGCTCAAATCTTTGCCCTTGGTGTAGCCATAGGCAAAAGAGCTGCGCAGCTTGCCGTCCAGCACCTG
Organism: uncultured Comamonas sp.; assembly: GCA_964567385.1. Classification (GTDB taxonomy): domain Bacteria; phylum Pseudomonadota; class Gammaproteobacteria; order Burkholderiales; family Burkholderiaceae_C; genus Comamonas. The sequence goes on along the minus strand of CAZMMM010000288.1, from coordinate 2,590 downwards.
CCCCCAGTCGTAAATGCCTTTGAACTCAAAGCCATAGATTTTGGCCTTGCTGATGTTGACGGTCTGGAACACCTGCTTGGTGGGAGTGCGCTCAATCAGGCGGGCATCTTCAATCAGGTTGCTGTAGCGGTTGTAGAAGGCGACGGCATCCAGGCTGAGGCGCTCGCTGCGCTGGCGCAAGCCCAGCTCCAGGCCACGGCTGCGCTCGGGGCGCAGGTCGGGGTTGGCGATGATGTAGTTATCCACGATGCCCACCCCAGGCAGGGCGGCTTGCGCTTGGAAGCGGTCGTTCACCTGCCCGGCCTCGGGCGGGCGGTAGCCGGTGGAATACTGGCCAAACACACTCCATTCATCCGTGGCGCGGTAGAGCAGCCCCAGCTTGGGCAAGAAGGCTGTGCCCGATAGGTCTTTGGCGGGCTGGGGCGCTGGTGGGTGGTACAGGTTTTGGTTTTTGGCGTGGATATCGAAATGGTCAATGCGCAGCCCAGGTGTGATTGACCATTTGCCCTGCACCGATTCGGCCTGCACGTACACCCCAGTGGTGGTTTCGCGAGTGTCGGGGAAGCGCTTGAGGGGGAAGGTCTCCGGCGGCAGCGGCGCTTGCCCGTCGTAGAGGTTGCTGATGTTGTTGCGCACATGGTCGATGCCATAGCTCAGGCGGTGCGACCAGTCGCCCTGGCGCAGCACGGTTTCGGCCTGTGCGCCGATTTGCCAAGTGTTTTCTTCATACTGGTTGTCGCGGATGCGGTGCGTGCCATCCAGTAAAAAGCTGTGGCCGACGCGGCGGGACTCTGCCTGCTGGTAAGAGGCGTACAGGCGCAACTGCTGCGCCCAGGCGCTGTCCAGCCGCCAGCGGCCATCCCAGGCCAGGCGCTGGCGTTGGATGTCGCTATCGGTGTACTCGTCCACCACATTGGGGCGGTCAGTGGGCTTGGAGGCGCGGCTGGAAAGCTGGTTGATGTCTTGCTTCTTCTGGCTGTGCTCTAGGGTTAGGCCGTGGCGCTGGCGGCCATCGGGGGTGAACACCAGCTTGGCCAGCAGGGCGTTGTCGTCGGCATCCAGCGGGTCGGGGCGGGTGCGCTGGTTGTTGTCGGCGCGGTTGTCGCCTCGGTTAATCACTTCATGCCCCTTGCGGCCTGTGGCGGTCAACATCCACTGCACCGTGTCGCTGGCTTGGCCTGCTACGGTACCGGTCAGGCTGTAGCTGTGGTCTTCCTGGCTCCAGCCGGCGGCCACGCGCCCGCCCAGGGTTTTGCCGTCTTGCAAAAAGTCGCTGGGGTTGTGGGTGATGAAGTTGACCACGCCCGCCATGCCATCGCCGCCATACAGGGCAGAGGCCGGGCCGCGCAGCAGCTCAATGCCTTTGAACAGCTCTAGCGAGAGGGATTCGCGGTCAAACATGGCCGAGCGCGAGACATAGCTGCGCGGCATACGAATGCCATCCACCGTCATCAGCACGCGGTTGCCGCCCAGGCCACGAATGTGGATGCCGGTATTGCCATCGCGGGCATAGGCGGCAGAGCTGGCACTGAGCGCCAGCCGCGCCGGGCTGCTGCGCACGCTGGTGTTGGGCAAATCCTGCAAGGCTTGGCGCAGGGTGCGGCTTTGCTGGTTGCGCAAGCCCTCTTCACTGACCACATCGGCAGACAGGGGCAGGTCGTCATGCGCCTGCTCAAAACGCGCGCCGCTGATGAGCACGGTGGGCAGGGTGTGCTCGGCAAGAGCGTGGCTGGAGATGCCCAGCAGGGCAATCAGCAAGCTAAGGGGGCGCAGGCGGGGGAGGGCAAGAGGCGGCATAAAACTCCAACAGCAAACGGGTGAACGAGGGCTTGTGGCACGGGCCGTGCGCAGGCGTTTGATTGTGTATGAATGTCAAGCGCCAGCCAGACTGTAACCGCTGCTGCTTGGCTATTCGGGCATTCCCTGCTTGCCTGGGGGAAAGTGGGTTTAAAAGATTTATTTATAGTTGATATTTGAGATAGGTCAATAAGAGTGCTTTGAGCCATCGTCAGAATGTTGAAAAATTCCATCGCTTTGCTGCAACCCGCGATGGATGCCTGCAGTAGCCAGCTGCCGCAGGACGGGAGATTGGGGGTGGCGGCATAACCCGAGGAGTACTTCCCATGAAAGCTAAAAAACTCACCACGCTGGTGGCTTTGGCGCTGTCTTCCCTGGCCTTGAGCGCCGCTGCCCAGCAGCCCGCCAAGCCTGGCGAGCCAACGACCAGCACCAAGGATGCCGAGGCAACCTACCAAGGCGCATCCTCGCCCCTGGCTGATGTGCCCATGCACCAAAGCAGCAACCCCAAGGCTGCACCCATGACCGAAGAGGAGTTTGCCCGCGCCCGCCAGATTTACTTTGAGCGCTGCGCAGGCTGCCACGGCGTATTGCGCAAGGGTGCAACCGGTAAGGCATTGACCCCCGACATCACCAACGAGCGCGGTCTGGACTATCTGAAGGTGTTCATCGCCTACGGCTCGCCTGCTGGCATGCCCAACTGGCTGACTTCTGGTGACTTTGACGAGGCCACGGTGGACTTGATGGCCCGCTACATCCAGCACGACCCACCACAGCCGCCCGAGTTCTCGCT
>CAZMMM010000287.1:662-3198 GCA_964567385.1 uncultured Comamonas sp. | reverse complement strand
GTACTGGGGCGCTCCTGCACCACTCTTGCGCCGCGCAGGCCGATGCCGACCAAACGTGTCAGTTCACGGGTGGCGGCTTCTTCAGAAGAGAAGCGCCCCAAGGACAGGCCAGGGTCCAGGCGGCCACCAGCGCGGTCCACATCGATTTTTTGCGCGTGCAGCTCCAGGCGGCGCTTGTTGGCGGCCTCGGCGCTGGGCTGGCTCAGGTACACCATCCAGCGGCCCTGAACGGTTTGGGGCAATAGCTCCCAGGCGCCAGGGGGCAGGCTGTAGCCGCGCAGGGCGTTGCGCAGGGTTTTGCTTTGCTCTTCGGTGAAGGTGCCCGCTTGTAAGCACAGCAGAGCCGGTGCAGGTTCAGGCTCAGGAGGTACCGCTGGGGGTGGAGGCTCTGGCGCTTGGGCCGTGGTGGCTGGTACTTCGGGCTGGGGCGGGATGGCTTCTGGCTCAGGGGCAGCGACGGTTTCTACAGCCTCGACCTGGGCCTGCTCCGCATCCAAAGTGCTGGGGGCAGGGGTGGGCAATGGAGGGGCCACAGGTTCCGGCTCTGGCACGGATGGAGCGGTAGCAACAGGCGGAGCTTGCACCAGCACGGCCTCGGGCTGGACTTGCTGCTCCAGCCGCCAGGCTTCGGACTGGGTGTAAGGCTCCATGCCCAATGGGGCCAGCCAGCCTTGCAACCAGGCAAAGTAGCCCATATTGGCGAGGATGAAAAAAGCAATGGCCCAGCGGAACACGGGTGCAATCCTTTATTGATCTATACGGTGGCCGGGCGGGCAGGCAGCGCCATGCCCTGCGGGCGCACGCTGACTTCGTTGCTATACACAGCGTGCAGGTGGCCGTCTTCGGCCTTTAGCAGTAAAGCGCCTTCGGCATCCACCCCGCGCCCCGTACCGCGCAGGCCGCAACTGGTGTGCAGGGGCTGGTCAAGCAGTACATCTACCTGGGCAAATTCGGCTGCAAAGGGGGCAAAGCCGGTTTGCGCAAAGCGCAGCACCTGGCGCAGCAGCGCCGGGGCAATGCAGGACAGGGCGGTCTGCGCCGTCCAGCGCCCGTCCAGGTCTTGCAGGCAGGCGGCGGGGGTGCTCCAGGCTGGGGCATCTGGCTGTGGTGCGGGCGGGCGCACGTTCAAGCCGATGCCAATTACCACATAGCGCTGGCCGGGGCTGCTGGCCTGGGGCAGGTTGGCAGTTTCAATCAGAATGCCGCCCAGCTTGCGCCCGTTGTACAGCCACAAATCGTTCGGCCATTTCAAACCCAGGCGGCGCTCTGGGGCGGTGATGGCCGCGCTGTCCGGCTGCACGGCTTGGGCGACTGCCAAACCGATGGCCAAAGACAGCCCCGCCCATTGCTGGGGCGCAAGCGGTAAACCCAAAGAAAACATCAGGCTGTCGCCCGGCGCATTGCTCCAGGGGCGGCCCATGCGGCCACGCCCTGCTGTTTGGCGCTCGGCCACCATCAGCACGGGGCTGGTGCTGCCAGCGCGGGCGCGGCGCATGAGTTCGGTGTTGGTGGAGTCAATCTCGCGCAGCACTTCTACGCTCAGGCCGGGCAGCAAAGGCTCTAGCGCCAGCCATAGGTCTTCACTGGGCCAGTGCATCATTTGGGGGGTGGGGGCGGCAGTCATTTACAGAAAATCCTCGGGCGTGGGTGGCCGCCAGCCGCGCTTGGGTGCGAGCATGGTTCCCCGGCAATCGGCTGCGCCACAGCAGCAGGCGTATTCGGCCTTGACCTTGGCGGTGTGGCGGCCTTCCAGCATCAGGCCGTAGTCAAAGCTGAGTTCTTCACCCGCATAAATATCGTGCAGCGCGGCAATGAAGATGCGGCCATTGTCTTCTTCCGCCCAGCAGTTGGGGGCGCAGCTATGGTTAATCCAGCGGGCGCTGTTGCCTTGCTGGCCGCCGTCAATCACCCACTCATCATCAACATGAAAGTAAAAGGTGTGATTGGGCTGGCTGGGGTCATGCGGGTGGCGGCGCAGGGCTTCGTCCCAGGAAATGCGCTCGCCCAAATACTCAATAATGCGCGCCTGGGCAGGAATGTCTTGCAGGGCGAATACCCCTTTGCCATGCACGCCAGAGCGGCGCACCTGGATGCGCCGCCCACTGGCAAAAGGCTTGGAAGAAGGGCTTGTGCTGCTAGACATGTAAATTTCTGCTACCTTGAAAAAAGAAAAACCCCAGCTTCAAGCTGGCAAAACGGCCATTGTAGAAGCCCGTTTGCGTCCATAACCCCACTAACACCATTCAAACGCCATGAGCAAAACCCTGGTCATCGCCGAAAAACCCTCAGTCGTGCAAGACATTGTGCGCGCCTTAACCCCTGTCGTTGGCAAGTTCGACAAGCACGATGACTATTTTGAAAACCAGCAATACGTCGTCACCAGCGCAGTCGGCCACTTGGTAGAAATCCAAGCGCCCGAAGAGTTCGATGTCAAGCGCGGCAAGTGGAGCTTTGCCCACCTGCCCGTCATCCCGCCGCACTTTGACCTCAAGCCCGTCGATAAAACCAAAAGTCGCCTGGCCGCCGTGGTCAAACA
>CAZMMM010000287.1:0-652 GCA_964567385.1 uncultured Comamonas sp. | reverse complement strand
GCAAGGATGTCACCCAGCTCATCAACGCCTGCGACGCGGGGCGCGAGGGCGAGCTGATTTTTCGCCTGATTGAGCAATACGCCGGTGGTGCGAAAAAAACCCTGGGCAAGCCCATTACCCGCCTGTGGCTGCAATCCATGACGCCGCAAGCCATTCGCGACGGCTTTAACAACCTGCGCAGCGACGCACAAATGCAAGGGCTGGCCGATGCCGCCCGCAGCCGCTCCGAGGCCGATTGGCTGGTGGGCATCAACGGCACACGGGCAATGACGGCGTTTAACTCGCGTGATGGCGGCTTCTTCCTGACCACCGTGGGGCGGGTGCAAACGCCCACGCTATCGCTGGTGGTGACGCGGGAAGAAAAAATTCGCGCCTTCGTCAGCCGCGATTATTTTGAAATCCATGCCGACTTTGCCGCCCAGGCCGGTCAATACCTAGGCAAATGGTTTGACCCGCAATTCAAAAAATCCGATGACCCCGAAGCCCGCGCCGACCGCCTGTGGAAAGCCGAAGACGCTCAAGCCATTGCCGCCGCCGTGCGCGGCAAGCCCGCCACCGTTACCGAAGAATCCAAGCCCAGCACCCAGGCCAGCCCCTTGCTGTTTGACCTGACCAGCCTGCAGCGCGAGGCCAACGGCAAGTTTGGTTTTTC
>CAZMMM010000286.1:0-3199 GCA_964567385.1 uncultured Comamonas sp. | reverse complement strand
GCACTAGCCCAGCCGCTTAGGCGGCTGCACAGCTAACCCAGGCTTCTTAGAGCTTGCACTCGGAGGCGTAAGCGTCCTGGTAGTTCTTCAAAGGGGTGGCAATGGTTTTCAAAGAAACACGCCCCTTGTCATCCTTGGCCACTTCAAAAGCGTAGTAGTCCTGAATGGGGAAGCCGTTATGGCCAATTTTGTAATTGCCGCGCAGCGAGGCAAAGTCTGCCGCACGCAAGGCATCACGCAGGGCTTTTTTATCAGCTACGCTACCGCCGGTTTTTTGCAGAGCGCTGTCAATCAGCAAGGCCGAGTCATAAGACTGCGCCGCGTACTGCGAGGGGATGCGGTTGTATTTTTTCTCGAAGGCCTCCACAAACGCTTTGCTGGTGGGATTGTCGAAATCTGGCCCCCAGAAAGTGCCGGCATAAGCGCCTAGCGCCGTTTCTTTCAAGGCAGGTAGGGTGCTGCCATCTACCGTAGAGGCTGAGAGCAGTGGGATAGTGCCCATCAGCCCGGCCTGGCGGAATTGCTTAATAAAGTTCACCCCCATACCACCGGGGAAGAAGACGTAGATGGCATCCGGCGCTGCCGCTTGCAGTTGCGCCAGCTCGGCAGAGTAATCCGGCTGGTTAAGCTGGGTATAAACCTCGCCCGAGATCTTGCCCTTGTACAGGCGCTTGAAGCCCAGAATCTGGTCGCGCCCAGACTGGTAGTTGGGGGCCATCAGGTAAACGTTCTTGTAGCCCTTGTCATTGGCAAACTGGCCCATGACCTCAGCCTGGTTGTCGTTTTGCCAGTTGGTAAAGAAAAAGCCCGCATTGCACTGCTTGCCTGCCAGCGGTGCGGGGCCAGCGTTGGAGCCAACAAAGGTCATATCCGCATCAGCCAGAGGCTTGGCAATAGCCATCATGACGTTGGAGAAGGTCACGCCAGCGACCAGGTCCACCTTGTCTTTTTCAATGAACTTCTGAATCACCTGCACGCCTACGTCGGGCTTGAGCTGGTCATCTTCCTTGAGCAGTTGAATGGTCTGACCGCCCAGCTTGCCGCCTTTTTCTTCCAGCGCCAGGGTAAAGCCGTCGTACATGTCTTGGCCCAGCGCCGCGCCGTTGCCGGACATGGTGGCCATAAAGCCGATTTTGATATCCGCCTGAGCGGTGCTAGCCAGGCCGGCTGTGGCTAAGGCAATGGCCAGGGTGGATAGGGATTGGGTCAAGCGGCGTTTGGTGGTTTGCATGGTGTTGTCTCCTTGAATTGGTAGGTATAGGTTGAGGTCAGTCGATGGTGAATACATCCATTTGTATATAAATCACATATAAATATTTCACTCTTTAAGTAATTTGGGAATAGGTAAATTCCCCTAAGTTGCCGGATTGGCTGGGTTCATTATGGCCTTCGCACTCTCAGCCCAGGTTGAAAAACTGCTGGGCATTGCCGCGCAGAATGCGCTGTTTTTCATCCGCCTTCAGCACCTCGCTGCTCTGCACCAATTGGCCGATAGGAATTTCCCCCAGCGGGAAGGGGTGGTCAGAGCCCAGCATGACGCGCTCACTGCCCATGACATCGACCAGTAGGCGCAGTGCCCCCTGGTCAAACACGGCAGAGTCCACATAGAAGCGATCCACATAGCTGGAGGGCAGATTGGGGCAGTCCTTGCGCACAATGTCGCGCTGCTTCCAGGCGTTGTCCACGCGTCCCAGGGTGAAGGCGAATGCACCGCCGCCGTGGGCAAAGCAGATTTTGAGCGAGCGCGGTAAGCGCTCAAATGCGCCGGACAGGATGAGGGACAGAATGCCCAGGCTGGTTTCAGCAGGCATGGCTACCAGCCAGGGCAGCATCCACTGCTTCATGCGAGCGCCGCCCATCATGTCCCAGGGGTGTACCAGCACGGGAATGTCGTTAACGGCGCAGTGGTGCAGAAACTCCACCAACTGCTCGTCGTCCAGGTCGCGGTCGCCCACGTGGTTGCCAATCTGCACGCCCACATGGCCGCTGGCCTTGGCACTTGAAGCCACGCGGCAAGCCAGCTCAGTGTTTTGCAGCGGTACCTGTGCCAAAGCCTTGAGGCGCTGGGGGTGTTTTTGGCAATGCTCCAGCGTCAAGTCGTTCATGCGCTCTGCCCAGTCGGCCACCTTTTGCGCATCCAGGGCGTAGCCAAACATCAAGGGGGTGGCACTGACGATTTGCACATCCACCCCATCACGGTCGAGGTCAGCCAGACGGGCATCGGCATCCCATAGCGGGGCGTGAACGGGGCGAAACTCCTGCTCGCCGCGCATCATCATGCCTTTGCCGCCACCGTCCACGCGCAGCCAGGGGCCTTGCTCGGGGTCAAGCGCGTACGCCTGCTCACGCGAGATGGTGGGGAAAATATGGGCGTGCATATCAATCATGGTGTGTGCTTCCTTGTACTAGTTTTGTAGTTTTGCTGGTGGAGGGGCTGGGTGCGCTGGATGCGCTCAGGTCAAGCCTTGGCTTGCGCGTCCAGCAATTGCTGGTGCCAGTGGCTGTAATCCGCGCCGGGGTGGACGGTGCCGCAGTTCGGGCAAGTGCGCTCTTGCTCGCTCAGGGCGTAGAACTGCTTGTAAGTGCGCGGCAGGTCGGCCACCAGGTCGGTCAGCTCCATGCTGGCACCCCACACCTCGTGGGCGCAGTTGGCGCAATACCAGCGCAGCGAGTCAATGGCTTTTTCTGGGCGCTTGAGTTCCACCAGAAAGCACAGCCCATTGGGGTCAGGGCGCTGGGGGGAGTGCTGCAAATGCGGCTGCATCAACCAAACATCGCCCTCTTTCAAGTCCACGCGCTCAAAGCGGCCACGGTCCCAGATGTTGATATAGGCCGTACCACGGATTTGGTAAAAAATTTCCTCAGTCGGGTTGTCATGAAAGTCGGTGCGGGTATTGCCACCGCCAACCATATTGATGATGTAGTTGCCATCAGGAAAAAGCGCCGCGTTGCACACAGGGGGCTTGAGCTGGTCGCTATGGGCTTGAACCCAGCCCATGAGGTTTTTGGGGATGCCGTATTTGAGTTCCATGGTTGTCTCCTTGTGGTGAGGTAGTGGGGTGGTGGGGCAAATATGCTCGCTAGCCTTAAAGCGGCTTGTAAGCCACGGCCTTGATTTCAATGCGCAAATGCGGGTGGGGCAGTTGGTGGACGGCCACCGTGGTGCGCGTGGGGCCGTCGTAGTCAAAGTACTCGCCAT
>CAZMMM010000285.1:0-3213 GCA_964567385.1 uncultured Comamonas sp. | reverse complement strand
AATAATGGTTTTTAACTTTGCCCAGCAGCGCGTGCAGGGCGGCGATGTCGCTGGAGGAGAGGCCGGCAAAAGCCTCTACCACCCAGTCTTCTAAAACAGTGGCCATGGCCTGGAATTGCTCGCGCCCCTGCGCCGTCAGGCGCACGCTAAAGGCGCGGCGGTCGCCCGCAACCGGCATACGCTCTACCAGCCCTTCGGCCTCTAGCTGGTCGGTAATGCCGGTCACACTGCCGCCGGTGACCATCATGCGTTTGGATAGCTCGCTCATGCGCAGCCCCTGGGGGACGCGTTCGAGCTGCGCCATCAGGTCAAAGCGCGGCAAGGTGGTGTCAAAGGTTTGACGGATGCGTGTGCGCAAATCGCGCTCAATCATCTGCGTGCAGGTGAGCAGGCGCAGCCACAGGCGCAGTTCCTCGGGGTGTTCGGCGCGAGCGCGGGCTTCCAAATCCATGATGGTGTGCTTTCAATCAGCGAAGGGAGAGAGGGGGCGCATTACATGACCTCCCCCCCGCTGACAGAAAGGGCTTGGCCGGTGACCGAGCCAGCACTGGGCTGGCACAGCCACAGCACGGCAGAGGCCACTTCGGCGGGCTGAATCAGGCGCTTTTGCGGGTTGCCAGCGGCCAAGTCTGCACGCGCCTGTTCGGGGCTGCGTCCGGTTTTGGCCACGATGTTAGCAACGCTGTCGGCCAATAAATCGGTTTCGGTGTAACCGGGGCACACTGCGTTAACGGTAACGCCCTTGGTGGCCAGCTCCAGCGCCAGGGCGCGGGTCAAGCCCAGCACACCATGCTTGGCCGCGCAGTAGGCGCTGACGTAGGCATAACCGCGCAAGGCCGCCGTGCTGGCGACGTTGATGATGCGGCCTGCTTTTTTCTCCAGCATGTCGGGCAAGGCTTGCTGACTGCACAGCCAAGCGCCGCTGAGGTTGACGGCCAGCATTTGCTGCCACAGGGCGTAGTCGGTTTTGAGCACCGGCGCACTGAGCGCCTGCCCCGCGTTGTTGACCAGAATATCCAGCCCACCAAAGCGCTGGCGGGCGCTGGCAAAGGCCGCAGCCACGGCGGCCTCGTCAGCCACATCAGCGGCGACGGCGTGCAGGCGCTGGGCAGCCTCGGGGCTACCGGCCAGCGCTAGTAAAGCAGCATCGTCCAGCAGCCTACGCCCTAGTACGGTGACGTTGGCTCCGGCTTGCAGCAGGTGCTCGGTCACGGCGCGGCCAATGCCTCGGCCTCCGCCGGTGACCAGGGCGTGCTGCCCTTGCAGGGTATTAGTAGCGGTGGTGGTATTGCTTGCCACGGCTTACCCTTTGAGCTGGTTGGCCTGCGCCGCTTGCGCCTGGGCGCGGGCGAAGTTGGCTTCCATCTGGCGCTTGCCCTGGTAGTAGGGGCGCGGCCATTCGATGTCGGTATAGCCAATGCGGGCCGCTTCAGACAGCGTCCACGCGGGGTTGGCCAGGTGGGGGCGAGCCACGGCGCACAGGTCAGCACGGCCAGCGGCGATGATGCTGTTGACGTGGTCGGCCTCGCTGATGGCACCCACGGCAATGGTGGGAATGCCTGCCTCTTGGCGGATGCGGTCGGCAAACGGGGTTTGCCACATGCGGCCAAAGGTGGGCTTTTCGTCCTTGCTGACCTGACCGCTGGAGCAGTCCATCATGTCTGCACCGGCTGCCTTGAAGGCTTTGGCAATTTCTACCGCGTCTTCGGGGGTGATGCCGCCTTCCACCCAGTCGTGGGCAGAGATACGCACCGACATAGGCTTGTCCTGCGGCCACACGGCACGCATGGCGGTAAAGACTTCCAGCGGGAAGCGCAAGCGGTTTTCCAAGCTGCCGCCGTATTCATCCGTGCGCTTATTGGTCAGCGGCGAGATGAAGGAAGACAGCAGGTAGCCGTGGGCGCAATGCAGCTCCAGCCAGTCCACGCCAATATCGGCAGCGTCCTGTGCGGCTTTGACGAATTGCTGCTTGAGCACGTCCATTTCCGCCTTGTCCAGCGCCTTGGCGGTTTGGCTCACGCCGGGAATGTATTGCTGCTCAGAGGCGGCCACAATTGGCCAGTTGGCCGAGGCTGGCTCCAGCGGCAGGTCGGTGCCATCCCAAGCCAGGCGGGTAGAGGCTTTGGGGCCAGCGTGGCCAATTTGCAGGGCAAACTTGGCATCGGTGTTCTGGTGAATCCAGTCGGTAATGCGCTTCCAGGCGGCTTTTTGCTCGGCGGTGTAGATGCCGGGGCAGCCGGGGGTGATGCGGCCTTCGGGGTTGATGCAAGTCATCTCTGCCATCACCAGAGCAGCACCGCCCAGGGCGCGTGCGCCCAGGTGGACCAGGTGGTAGTCCCCAGGCACGCCATCCACGCAGGAGTATTGCGCCATGGGCGAGACCATGACGCGGTTTTTCAGCGTCAGCCCGCGCACGGTGTAGGGGGTGAACATGGGGGGCGGTGGCGTGGCATCGGCAGCCACGGGCACGCCGGCGCGCTCGGCAAACCAGCGCTCGTAGCCTTCCAGCCAGTCTTTGTCACGCAGGCGCAGGTTTTCGTGGCTGATGCGCTGGCTGCGCGTCAGCATGGAGTACATGAATTGCTCAGGCTCCAGCTGGTCGCAGTAGCGCGCATCGCACACCTCAAACCACTCCATGGCGTTCCAGGCGGCGTTTTGCAGGCGCAGGGCTTCCACGCTGCGCACGGCTTGGTAGGTGGTGAGGACTTCTTCAATCTTGTCGGGGCTGTCACCCAGCAGTTGGAACTGGCGGGTCAGCTCAATCGCGTCTTCCAGCGCCAGCTTGGTACCCGAGCCAATGGCAAAGTGCGCCGTGTGTACGGCATCGCCCATGAGCACGACGTGGGCCTTGTTCTCGTTTTCAAACCACCACTGGTCGCACTTCACGCGGGTGAAGTTAATCCAGGCAGAGCCGCGCAGGTGGCGCGCATTGGTCATCAGCTTGGCACCCCGCAGGTTGTTGGCAAACAGCTTTTCGCAAAACGCAATGGATTCGTCTTGGGTAGCAGTGTCCAGGCCGTGGGCCAGCCAGACTTCTTCGGGGCATTCGACGATGAAGGTGGAGGTGGTTTCGTCAAACTTGTAAATGTGCGCCTGGAACCAGCCGTGCTCGGTTTTCTCGAAGGCGAAGGTGAACGCGTCGTACATGCGCTCAGTGCCCAGCCAGATAAAGCGGTTGGGGCGCAGCACCAGCTCGGGCTGGAATTTGTCCTC
>CAZMMM010000284.1:0-3214 GCA_964567385.1 uncultured Comamonas sp. | reverse complement strand
ACGGTTTTACAAAACGGACAAGTCGCGCAAGGAGGGCGGAACCGGGCTGGGCCTGGCCCTGTCGCGTGCGCTGGTGCAGCTTTTGGGCGGCAGCCTGACGCTGGAATCGACCCCGGGCGCAGGCACTGTGGTGACGCTGGAGCTGCCCCTCTCAGGCAGTGGCACTGCTGCTGGTGGTGATGGCTGCCTGCCATAAATCGTCCAGATCGCTGAAATTCCAATCCTCCGGGTCTTCACGCCGCAGGATGTGTTCTTCGGGGTCTGTGCTCAAGTCCAGCAGCACGGGGGGATCGATGCGCTGTTGCCGGTCGGTGTCGTAGAAGCAGACCACCTGGGGTGTGAGCAGCTTGTTCTCGGACAGCGCAAACACCAGCGCCAGGCGGCCAGAGTGCAGGCGCAGCAGGCTGCCCACGGGGTACACGCCCAGGGTCTTCACGAAGGCGGAAAAAATATGCGCATCCAGGTGCGCGCCGCACCACTGCGCCATGCGTTGCAGGGCAATGGCGGGTGACCAGCCGCTTTTGTAGGGGCGGTTGGAGGTGATGGCATCGTATACATCGCAGATGGCGGTCATGCGTGCCATCAGGTGAATCTGCTCAGCGCACAGGCCGTGCGGATAGCCCCGGCCATCCAGGCGTTCATGGTGGTGCAGGCAGGCATCCAGCACTTCGGCATCGCTGATGCTCTCCAGAAGCATGGCATGCCCCTGCACCGGATGCAGCTTCATGTGGGCAAACTCCTCATCCGTCAGAGCGCCAGGCTTGTTCAGAATGTCCAGCCGGGTGTGGGCCTTGCCCAGGTCATGCAGCAGGCCGGCCAGGGCGGCCCGCTTGACCTGCTGGGCCGGCAAGCCCAGTTGCTGTGCCAGAGCCACCATCAAGGCGCTGACCGCGACCGAGTGCATGAAGGTGTAGGTATCCGCGCTTTTCAGGCGCGCAACGCTGATCAGGGCTGCGGGGTGGCGGGTGACCGAGTCCTGGATTTGCTCGGCCAGCGCCTCGGCCTGATCGTGCCGGATGGCACGGCCCATGCGTGCCTCGTGGAACATGTGCATGACGGCTACCTGTGCCTGCTGGCATTGCTGGCGTGCCCGCTCCACTTCTTCCGGCCACAGGCCAGGCGCAGGGGGCGCGGCAGGCTGTTCGGCTGGAGGTGGTGCCGCAGCAGACGGGGTGGCTGGAGACGGTGTCGCAGGCGCTGCGGGCACAGACGCAGTGCTTGGCAGCACCTCCACATCCAGGCCCCGCGTCACATCAATCCACAGGCCCGCGATGCCGCAGGTTTGCAGGCGTTGCAGATCGGCACTGGTCTTCAGCAGGAAGCTGCTGCGCCAGAAATTATGTTCCAGCCACGAACCATCCAGTCCGTGGATATACATCCCCAAGCGTAACTGGGAGGGGGCGATGTGCTTCAGCATCAAAAACCTTTAAATATGATAAGTCAGGCCAAAAACCAAAGTGGGATTCTAGCAAATTTATCATTTTTAGGCTTTGTAGATACAGAAAAGCCAATGGCCTGCTGTGTGCAGGCCATTGCCAGTGTGAAGCTGCTGAGCGGTGCTCAGTCTGTGCTGGGGGATGGGTCTGTCACAAAGCCAATTTTACGCAGACCTACGCGCTGGGCTGCTGCCATTGCCTGGGCTACGGGCTCATAGCGGGCCTCTTTGTCGCCGTGGATATGCAAGTCAGGCTGGGGCTCCTGGGCCGCCGCTGCTTGCAAGCGCTGCTCCAGCTCCAGGGCGGAAACTACGTCTTTATCCCAGTGGTATTGCCCATCGGCAGTAATACTCAGGCTGATGGTTTGTGGCTTGACCAGTTCAGGCTCGTTGCTGGCACGGGGCAAGTCCACATTCACAGCGTGCTTTAAAACAGGGACAGTGATGATGAAAATAATCAGCAACACCAACATGACATCCACCAAAGGGGTCATGTTGATTTCGTTCATTACCTCGTCACTTTCGTCCGGGCTGCTCCCAAAGGCCATGGCTTAAGCTCCTTTACGCAGGGGGACGACTTTTTCGCCCCCTGGCTGGCTGTCATTGTTAGCGCGCAGGCGCGCACCAGTTACCAGAAAAACGTGCAAGTCATGGGCAAAGCTGCTCATGGCGTTAATGACTTTTTTATTGCCACGTACCAAAGCGTTGTAGCCCAGAACGGCTGGAATCGCTACGGCCAGGCCAAATGCAGTCATGATGAGAGCCTCCCCAATCGGGCCAGCGACCTTGTCGATAGAAGACTGACCAGACATGCCAATAGCCACCAGCGCGTGGTAAATCCCCCAAACCGTGCCAAACAGGCCCACAAAGGGGGCGGTAGAACCTACCGAGGCCAAGATGGCCATGCCCGATTGCAGGCGCTGGGTGAACTCGTCAACGCAGTAGCGCAGAGAGCGCGTTACCCAGTCGCTGATGTCCAGCGTGTCGTGCAGGTGGTCGCAGGTTTTGCGGTGGTGGGCAACAGCCTCGCGCCCTTCCAGGGCGATATGGCGGAAGGGGTTGCTCATATCGGGGCCGAGTTTGTTCAGGCCACCAGCAAAATCTTCGCTGTGCCAGAAGTCTTTGGCGTAACGAGACTGCTTTTTCAACCGAAACAAGGTGACGGTTTTAATCAAAATAACCGCCCAAGAGGCAACCGACATAACGAGCAGCAGGATGGCCACGGCTCGCATGACAAAGTCACCTTGTGCCCAAACTTGAGCGATACCAAATTGTGATTCCATAGCGGGAACTCCAAACGTTTTTATTGCAATACAAAATTGACTGGTACGTTATTCCACATCGCTTCGGGGACTCCGTTACGTGTACCAGGGGTGAATTTCCAGCGCTTTACGGCTTGTACAGCGGCCTTGTCCAGTCGCTCAAAGCCGCTGGACTGCTTGACTTCTACCTGTTCGGGCAGTCCCTTGGCATTGACCAAGACTCGCAGAATGACCTTGCCTTCCTCACCCATGCGGCGGCTGATGGAGGGGTAGGTGGGTGCTGGATTGTTCAGATAGGCCGCATTGCTGGAAGGCATGACCACGGCAGGCCCGGCTGGTGCTGGTTTTGGGGCAGATGGAGCCGGGCCAGGGTTGGCGACAACAGGCGGCGCTGGGGGAGATGACTCCTGCGTATCCAGGCTGCCCTGTGGTGCGTTGGGGGCAGGGCTTGAATCTGCCACAGCTTTGGGCAAAGGCCTAGGCGTAGGCTTGGGCTGCGGGGCTGGCTTGGGCCGAG
>CAZMMM010000283.1:0-3250 GCA_964567385.1 uncultured Comamonas sp. | reverse complement strand
TGAAAGCCACCTTCCAACTGGAAGCCGGCGTCAACGTTGACGATGGCACTGGCTACCTGGGCAAGTCTGGCACTGGCCTTGAGTTCCGTCGTATCGCTACCGTTGGCCTGGAAGGCGACTTCGGTGCCGTGCGTCTGGGCCGCGAACTGACCGCATCCTACATGGCCGTTAGCCGCTACGATGTGTTCGGCGACACCGGTATCGGTGCTAGCCGCGCTTGGACTGGTGGCTACGCTGCCCGTGCCGAAAACGGTATTGCCTATTACACCCCTAACATGAGCGGCTTCAAAGTCGGCGTGAACTACGGCTTTGGCGAACAAGTAAAAGCCCGTGACAACCGCTACTTTGGCTTGGGTGCCACCTACGACAACGGCCCCCTGAGCGTTGGCGCCGATGACCTGAAAACCATCCAAGTTGGTGCTGCCTACAACTTTGGCGTAGCTAAAGTGGCTGGCTACTACAAGCGCACCAAGTACTCCGACATCGTTACCGGCAATGGTCCTAAGTTCCACGCTGGTGGTGTAGGCGTGTCCGCCCCTATGGGTGCTGGTGAAGTGAAGGCTTCTTACGACCACTACCGCCTCGACAAGAACACCAAGGCCAACCAACTGTCCGTGGGCTACGTGCACAACCTGTCCAAGCGTACCGCTCTGTACGGCACCTACGCCTTCCTGAAGAACAAAAACAAGGGCAGCGCCTTCACCTTGGGTGCTGGCAACATTGGTGCAACCGCTGGCGTGAAGAGCAACGGCGCTCAACACGGTCTGCAAGCTGGTATCCGCCACGCTTTCTAATCACGCGCTGGGTTTAGCCCAGTGTGCTTGAAGGCATCAAAGCCAGCCCCCAGGGGCTGGCTTTTTTACGCCTGCTAAAGCGGCAAGAAGTATGCCAACCTTGTGCCCTTCAGGACGAAAATGGGTTAATTGCCACAAACCCAAGGGCTGCAAAATCAGCCACGTTACGGCTGACTACCGTTAAATGATGCTGCTGGGCAGTAGCGGCAATCATGGCATCCTCATAAAGCGTATTCGACCTCTTATGCGTCAGTCGTGCCCAGGCTCTGAATGTTGCAGCATCCATGGGCAAAATGTTGTAGCTTTGTGCTACCAAATCTAACCAAGCTTCTAGCTCAACCGCCTTGCTTGGATTTTGGCCGCGTGTAATTTCAATTCCTGCCTGTATCTCGCCCAAGGTAACGGCACTCAGGTGTAGGTGTCTATCTTCCACGGCCTGCACCCAAGCTACCACAGCACCATGCGGGCGCGGCTTGCGTAGTTCAGAGACGATATTGGTATCCAGCAAGTACATAGCCCCCCGCCTTTCTGAGCGTTATTCCAACGGTTCACGCTGACGGTGCTGCACCTGGCCACGTGGCGCAATAGGCAGCTCCTCCCGTGCTTGCTCAAGCAGCAGCAATTGCTTGAGTGTTGGGCGATTTACCGCCTGCAAGCGCTGCCATTCTTGCACCGGCACTAGAACAGCAGCCTCCACCCCTTGCCGTGTTACCACCTGTGGGCCTTGTGCCAAACACGCATCCAAAAAATCCCCAAACCTTGCTTTTACATCTTGAATAGGCCAAGTGTGCATAAACTCCTCCTTACACCAACGTCCCTGTCAGTCTGGTGATGTTGTACCAGGCTGTCAACCGTGCTCATAAAGCTCCTGAGCATGGCCGCTTTCTATACCCGCACGGTGCCGTGCAGCGCACTACACTCAGAGGCTAGCATTTGTATTTTTGACTGGCTTTACCAAGCCCTGCTTCCCCATGAACCAACTCCAAGCCCTCAAGCAGTACACCACCGTTGTGGCCGACACCGGCAATTTTGAGCAGCTCGCCCAATACCAGCCACAAGATGCCACCACCAACCCTTCGCTGATTTTGAAAGCCGTGCAGCTGCCGCAATACGCCCCGCTATTGCAAGAGGTGGTGCAGCGCTTTGCCCATGCAAGCATGGACGAATGGATGGATCGCCTGCTCGTACGCTTTGGCTGCGAGATTCTGGCCGTAGTCCCTGGCCGCGTTTCTACTGAAGTGGATGCCCGCCTGTCCTTTGATGCCAATGCCACTGTCACCCGCGCACAGCGCCTGGTGGAGTTCTACCAAGGCGCGGGCGTTCCCACTAAGCGCATCCTCATCAAAATTGCAGCAACGTGGGAGGGCATAGACGCCGCACGCCAGCTAGAGGCCCAGGGCATTCACACCAATCTGACGCTGCTATTTTCCAAAGTGCAAGCCATTGCCTGCGCACAGGCCAAGGTTCAGCTGATTTCGCCCTTTGTAGGGCGCATTTATGACTGGTATAAAAAACAGGCTGGCAGCAACTGGAATGAGGCCGCCATGAGCGGCGCGAACGACCCAGGCGTGCGCTCCGTGCGCGAGATTTACCAATACTTCAAGCGCTTTGACATTGCCACCGAGGTGATGGGTGCCAGCTTTCGTAACACCGGGCAGATTGTGGCCTTGGCGGGCTGCGACCTGCTGACCATCTCCCCCGAGCTATTGGCCGAGCTGGAGGGCCATAACGCCCCCATCACCCCAGCCTTGAACGCTGAAGCCGCTCGCCAAGCCCCCCTGGAGCCGCTGAACTACGATGAAGCGCGCTTCCGCTTCGCCCTGAATGAAGATGCCATGGCCACAGAAAAACTGGCTGAGGGCATACGCGCCTTTACCGCCGATACCCTGAAACTGGAAGCCCTGCTGCACCAAGCTGCCACAGGCACTGCCACCGCATGAGCCTGATTCACCACAGCCCCGCCTGGGCCGCTCTGGAGCAGCACCACGCCCAAGAAATGGCCCGCTTTGAGCTGTGCCAAGCTTTTGCCCAACAGCCCCAGCGCCTGCAGCAACTCAGCCAGCAAGCCCCCTATGTGTATGCCGACCTGTCTAAAAACCACTGGACAGCGGATACCGAGGCCCTGCTGCACTCCCTGGCCGAGCAAAGTCCCTGGGCCAAGCTGCGCCAGGCCATGCTGGCGGGTGATGCCGTCAACACCACCGAGGGCCGCGCCGCCATGCATTGGCTGCTGCGCATGCCGCCCGATGGTGGCCAGCTCCAGCAGCACCCCGTGGTGCAGCAATGGGGGCACAGCATGCGCCACACCCTGGCGCAGATGCACGACACCTTAAACGCCATGCTGGCGCTGGCCGAGCGGGTGCGCGCCCAGCGCCACATTACAGATGTGGTGAATATCGGCATTGGCGGCTCCCACCTGGGGCCAGAGATGGTGGTGCAGGGGCTGGAGGACTGGG
>CAZMMM010000282.1:0-3266 GCA_964567385.1 uncultured Comamonas sp. | reverse complement strand
CGCCGGGCTAGAGAACCTGGACGAAATCCGCGCCGTCGAAGGGGTGGATGGCATCTTCTTTGGCGCGGCAGACTTGGCCGCCTCCTTCGGCCTGACGGGCGAGGCTGACCACCCCGACATCGTGCGCATGATTGAGGACGGGCTGCGCCGCGTCAGCGCCCAAGGCACTTGGGGCGGCGTGCTGTGCGGCGACCGCGCCCTGATTGCACGCTACCAAGCCGCCGGTGCGCGTTTTGTGGCAGTGGGGGTGGATTCCATGATTTTGTCGGCCGCCACCTCGCAGCTTTGCGCTATCTACAAGCCGGAGCTGGGGGGGAGTAGTACAGGCGGTAGCTATTAACCCTATGGCTTAAAAATCACCCTTGCCCTATTGCGATGACCGCTTTGTATTTCTAGCAATGGCAAGGGCTGCTTTATCACGAAATCGCCAATTGCACCTATTTCAAATACAAGGGTTTTCCCTTGAAATCGTCTATTTTTTGCAAATGAATAGATGATGCTCAAAAGGTATTGACATTCTCTTGAAATAGTATTGGATAAGGCGTTCGTCTATTTGTATTGTGTGCGGCTGATGTTTTTCAGGAAAAGCCTGAATTCACTAAAATTCTTATAAAGCAAATGCAGCTAGGATTGTCGCTCTTGGCTGTTTAAGGAGATAGTGATGAGCGTACCAGCAGCCCCCATTCATTTTCATTCTGCGGCGTCAGCACCAGCGGCTTGCCATAAACAGTCGCTGGCTTGCTTGCAGTTGTTGCAGCACAAAAGCACGGTTTTTTCCTCTGCCCACCCGCTGGCTGTTTCCGAATATGTAAACGAACATGTGGGCAATCACGGTCTGCGCTTGCAGCGTGATGGCCGGGGCACAGCAGCGCTGGCGCACCGCAAGTTTGGCAGCCTTGATTTGTGCCGCTTGGCCTACGGCAGCCAGGCCAGGGTAGTCTCCGACCGCTTGCATGGTATTTATCATCTGCAATTTATATTGTCTGGTTCTTGCCGCTATGAGTTAGCGAATGAAAGTATTCAATTGCTGCCTGGGCAATTGATGATTATCAACCCAGAAGACCCGGTTGATTTAACTTATTCTGACGATTGCGAAAAATTTATTCTACGCCTGCCTGCGTATATGATGGAAAGCACTTGCTTAGAAAATCGTTGGCACAAACCAGTAGAAGGGGTGCGATTTAGTCCTATTCCCTATCAATTTAATAACTTAAAAAGCCTGTTTTATCTGCTGAGTTTAATTTGCCAGGAAGCAGAGGCAGAATTTCAGCAACCTTGGCTATTGAGCCAATACAACCGCGTGATTACCACCAAACTCATGACGGAGCTGAGTCACAATGTTTCCTTTGAAGCGCCAACGCTGACCGATATTTCCTTTGAGCGCCTGGTGGACTATATCGAGAAAAATATCAAGAGTGACCTCTGCGTGGAAAAGCTGGCCGCCCAAGCCTATATGAGCACACGCTCTGTTTATATGCTGTTTCAAAAACACGCCAATGCCACGCCCAAGCAATTTATTCGCGATAAAAAACTGCAAGCAGTCCACCAAGTCCTGACCAATCCTGAGTGTGGCGGTTTTGTCAACATCACCGCCCTGGCTTTGGAATATGGCTTTACCCACCTGGGGCGCTTTGCGGAAACCTATCGCAAGACCTACGGTGTTTTACCTTCGGAAACCTTGAAGCGGCATCTCAATGCGTAATGCCTAGCGCTTAGTGTTTAACGCCTGATGCCTGCTGCTTGCTTTATGCCGCCGCCGTTTTGCGCGGCTGCAAGATAAGGTGCGCTACCACGCCAATCACCACGCCCCAAAAGGCCGCCCCCAAGCCCAGCCAGCTCATGCCCGAGGCAGTGGCGATGAAGGTGATGACCGCAGCTTCGCGCTGCTCAGGGTCGGCCACCGCGCCGGTTAAGTTGGCGGCAATGGCTCCCAGCAAGGCCAAGCCCGCCAGCACGGCAACAAAGGCGGCAGGCAGGGCAGCAAACAGGCCAATAATGGCTCCGCTAAAAAAACCACCCACTAAATAAAAAGCGCCATTGGCTAGGCCAGCGATATAGCGCTTGCCAGGCTCATCATGCGCTTCTTTGCCAGTACATAAGGCAGCGGTAATAGAAGCCAGGGCAATCGTAATACCGCCGGTTACTGCCACCAGCAGCGAGGCAATGCCGGTTGCAGCAATCACCGGACGCGCTGCCACGGGGTAGCCCGCGCCATGCAAAATAGCCATGCCCGGCAGAAATTGCCCCGTCAGCGTGACCAAAACCAGCGGCAATGCCAAGCTCAATACCGCGCCAAGATGCCATTGCGGCATGATGAAAGTCGGCCAGGTGGGGGTGAAATGGATCTCCCCCATATTCAGCCCCACGCTGGCTGCGCTCAAGCCAATACCGGTGAATAACACCAGCACCAGAAAATAGCGAGGGAATAGGCGCTTCCAGAGCAAATAGGCGGCAATCATGCCGAACGTTAGCAAAGGCATTCCTGCTGCTGATTGGAATGCCCCCGCGCCAAACTGAAACAAAATGCCCGCCATCATGCCAAAGGCAATGCCTTTGGGCAGGCGGCGCATTAGCCAGTCAAAACTGCCGGACAGGCCAATCACCAGCAAAATCAGGGCGGTGACTAAATAAGCCCCCACTGCCTGCTCAATGGTGATGCCGGGAAACAGCGTAATCAGCAGCGCCGTACCAGGGGCTGACCAGGCGGTGACGATGGGCGCACGCAGCCACCAGCTCAACACCATGCCAGAGATGGCCGCACCAATCGAAATGCCCCACACCCAAGAAGCCATCATGGGCGCGGAAGCACCTGCCGATTGCCCCGCCTGGAAAAAAATCAACAGCGGCCCAGAGTAGGAAATCAGCACGGCCAGAAAACCCGCCGTAATGGCTGAAACAGAAAAGTCGCGTGTCCAGGAAGTAGGCATATCGGTTCACCTATGGCAAAGGGCGCAGGGTGCAGGGCGTTAGAACGTATTCACGCTCTGAACTCTTAAACACCCAAGTGCTGTTGAATCAGCTCGGGCTGGGCGCGGATTTCTTCGCTGCTGCCATCGAACACCACTTGGCCTTTGACCAAAATCATGGCGCGGTCGCAAATGCTGGTGACTGCACCGTGGTTCTTATCGACGATGACGGTGGCAATGCCGGTTTTGCGAATGGTCTGGATGATGCGCCATATCTCCATGGCAATCAGCGGAGCCAGCCCTTCGGTGGCTTCGTCCAGAATCAGCAGGTCAGGGTTGGTCATCAGGGCGCGGCCAATG
>CAZMMM010000281.1:0-3275 GCA_964567385.1 uncultured Comamonas sp. | reverse complement strand
AAATCAAGGCTGATGCCCAGGCTGATAGCGCTGCGGCAAACTAAGAACATGTTCACAAGGCCGATTAGGCCTTGTTCTGCGCCATAAACTGCCCCATGCGCACGGGGTGAGCGGGCAGCCAGTGGGGGTTGAACTGCAAACCAGCCTGACGCGGCATCAGTAGCACCACCGTGGAGCCCAGCAGAAAGCGGCCCATTTCATCGCCCTGTTGCAATTGAATGCGCTGGTCTTGGTAGCTCCAACTACGAATCTCTCCTGAGCGCGGCGGGTTGACCACGCCGTGCCAGACGGTGGCCATGCTGCCCACCACGGTGGCCCCCACCAGCACCATGACAAAGGGGCCCGTAGCGCCCTCAAACACGCACACCACACGCTCGTTGCGGGCAAACAGCCCCGGCACACCACGCGCCGTTGTGGGGTTGACTGAGAACAGCTCCCCCGGCACGTACACCATGCGCAGCAGACGAGCGGCGCAGGGCATGTGAATGCGGTGGTAGTCACGCGGGCTGAGGTAAATGGTGGCAAAGTCCCCATCCGTAAACTGCGCGGCCAACTCAGCATCACCGCCAACTAAAGCCTGGGTGCTATAGCTATGCCCCTTGGCCTGAAAAATCTGGTCACCCGCAATCGGGCCAAACTGGCTGATAGCACCATCCACAGGGCATACCCAGTCCGCATCTGCCAAAGGGCGCAGCCCCGGGCGCAGGGCGCGGGTGAAGAAGGCGTTAAAGCTCGCGTAGGCGGCAGGGTCAGGGTCTAGCGCCTCATTCATATCCACCTGATAGCGGCGGATAAACCAGCGAATCACTGCCGTCGTCAGCGCACCGCGCTCGCTAGAGGCCAAGCGCCCCATCAACTGGGTCAGGGCTTTTTTAGGCAGCAGGTACTGGGCCTGCACCGCCAAACGCTCACGCACGCTACTCACTCCTGCTGCTCCAGCTCTTGCGCTAGGCGAATGCGCACTAAAAACCAAAACCCTTTGGGCTGATCGGCCTTGACCAGCTGCGAGCGCACCTTCACCAAATGCGGCGGTGGCATGGGAATACCGTAATGCTTGGGCATGCCCAAAATGG
This sequence comes from uncultured Comamonas sp., assembly GCA_964567385.1. GTDB lineage: Bacteria > Pseudomonadota > Gammaproteobacteria > Burkholderiales > Burkholderiaceae_C > Comamonas. Next base: position 2,202 of record CAZMMM010000281.1, on the reverse strand, counting down.
AGCCATGCGAGGGCATTTTCCAATACTGGTCAAAGCTGGCGTGGTAGGCCACGGCCTCACACCAGCCAGCCTTGAGCACAATGTCGCGCTGGGCGTTGGTGATTTCCTTGCCCTCATTGCTGCCCATGCTGGGCACATGCACCAAGGTTTGCGTGGAGGGTGGAATATGCAGCCACACTTGGCTGCCGGGGGAAAACGCCTCAGGCGCAGCCTTTTGCTCAGTACCGGTAGGCACAGGGTCTTCAGGCCGCCCCATATAGCGGCGGGGGGCTTCCAAGCCCTCATCTTGCCCAGTGGGCAGGTTGTTGTCAGTTGCAGTCACTTGGCTAAACTCTTTCTGCTAGTTAAAGCGCATCCACGCTTTTTTGCCATTGCAGTGGCTCACATCAAAATATGCTCGGCATCGTTGCCGCCGCCCAAAATCACGTAATTCACGCGGCGAATATCCATCAGCTGCGTGCCTCCGGCGTAACTGATGGAGCTTTGCACGTCTTGCTCCATCTCAGTCAGGGTTTCTTGCAAGCCGCCCTTGATGGGTTCCAGAATGCGCTTGCCCTCTACATGCCGGTACTCGCCCTTGTTGAAGTCGCTGGCCGAGCCGTAGTACTCCTTAAAGCGCTGGCCATCAACCTCCACCGTCTCACCGGGTGATTCTTCGTGCCCGGCAAATAGCGAGCCCACCATCACCATAGTGGCACCAAAGCGGATGCTCTTGGCAATATCACCGTGGTTGCGAATACCGCCATCAGCAATGATGGGCTTGGTGGCCACGCGCGCGCACCACTTGAGGGCTGATAGCTGCCAGCCTCCGGTGCCAAAACCAGTTTTTAGTCTGGTGATGCACACCTTGCCTGGGCCTATGCCCACCTTGGTGGCATCTGCGCCCCAGCGCTCCAGGTCAATCACCGCCTCGGGCGTGCCAACGTTACCGGCAATCACAAAGGCCGCTGGCAAATGGGTTTTGAGGTAGCCCAGCATTTTTTTCACGCTCTCGGCGTGACCGTGGGCAATATCTATGGTGATGTACTCAGGGCACAAGCCTGCGGCCACAAAGGCATCCACAGTGGCATAGTCCGGCTGCTTGACCCCTAAAGAGATAGAGGCAAACAGCCCCGCCTGCTGCATGCTGCGGGTAAAGTCCAGGCTGTCCACATCAAAGCGGTGCATCACATAAAAATAGCCTTGCTGGGCCAGAAAGCGGCAAATGCCCTCATCCACCACCGTCTTCATATTGGACGGCACCACCGGCAGCTTAAAGCGCCTGCTTCCCAGCGGCACAGAGGCATCGCACTCAGAGCGACTCTCCACTTGGCACATGCGCGGCAGCAACAAGATGTTGTCGTAATCAAAAATTTCCATAAATAGCCCGCTCCCTCACGGCATGCTCAGCAATCCCTGGGTACAAAATTCAGCCCGCCATTCTACCTGCCCGCCTTTTAAACCCTTGTGCCTGTGCATTGCCCCCAACTTCTTGGCGCGAGGGGGTGCAGCCTGTAAAGCTTGGGGATGGTGTCAAAATCCACCTATGCACTCTTCCATCTTGCAAGCAAGCACCCTGGCCATCGCCGGCCCCACCGCCAGCGGCAAGACTGCCGCCGCCTTAGCTTTAGCCACTGCCTTACAAGCACGCGGCCAGGCAGCAGAAATCATTAGCGTGGATTCAGCCCTGGTGTATCAGGATATGGATATCGGCACGGCCAAGCCTAGTGCCAAAGAGCTGGCTAGCTGCCCGCATCACTTGATTGACATCATCAGCCCCCTGCAAGCCTATAGCGCGGCAGATTTTTGCCGTGATGCCAGCCGCCTGATTGCTGAAATACACAGCCGCCAGGCCATCCCCATTTTGGTGGGCGGCACCATGCTCTACTTCAAAGCCCTGATGCAGGGCTTGGACGATATGCCCGCCGCCGACCCAGCTGTGCGCGCCCGGCTGGATGCCCAGGCTGCCGAGCTAGGCTGGCCCACCATGCACGCCCGCCTGGCCGAGGTGGACCCCATTACTGCCGCCAGGCTTGCACCCCACGACAGCCAGCGCATTCAACGCGCCCTGGAGGTGTGGGAGAGCAGCGGCCAGCCCCTATCCAGCTTTCACAATAAGAACAAGAATGCTGCGGCCCTAGGCCCCATCACCGCCCTATTCAGCCTGGAGCCGCAAGAGCGCAGCTGGCTGCACCAGCGCATTGCCCAGCGCTTTGATGCCAT
>CAZMMM010000280.1:0-3284 GCA_964567385.1 uncultured Comamonas sp. | reverse complement strand
CCTGCATGGTGATTGGCCACCAAAAAGGGCGCGACACCAAAGAGCGCACCCTGCGCAACTTCGGCATGACCCGCCCCGAGGGCTACCGCAAGGCGCTGCGCCTGATGAAGACGGCAGAAAAATTCAAGCTGCCCGTTTTTACCTTTGTGGATACCCCCGGCGCATTCCCCGGCATTGACGCGGAAGAGCGCGGCCAGTCCGAGGCCATTGGCCGCAATATCTACGAAATGGCGCAACTGCAAACCCCCATCATCACCACCATCATTGGCGAAGGTGGCTCGGGCGGGGCGCTGGCCATTTCTGTGGCTGACCAGGTGCTGATGCTGCAATACGCGGTGTATTCCGTCATCAGTCCGGAAGGTTGTGCCTCTATTTTGTGGAAAACCGGAGACAAAGCCTCTGAAGCGGCAGAGGCCATGGGCATCATCGCCCCGCGCCTCAAAACCCTGGGTCTGGTGGATAAGGTCGTCAACGAGCCGGTGGGCGGTGCGCACAGAGACACCAAGCAAATGGCCAATCTGCTCAAACGCGCCCTGGCCGATGCTTGGAAGCAACTGGCTGAACTGTCTGCTGAAGAGCTGCAAGAGCGCCGCTACCAGCGCCTGCAATCCTATGGCCGCTACAGCGACAAGCCCGCCAAGGCTTCTTAACGGCTGGTGACTAGCTTGGCAGGAATGGTGAATGGCTCTTTTTAGAGCCATTTTTCATATCGTTGAAACAAAAAGGGGCTTCATGGCGCAATCCATTGAACAGGCCATGCGTGGTTTTGCACCAACCCTGCCGCTGGCTGTGGCCTATAGCGGCGGGGCGGATTCCAGTGCCCTGCTGCATCTTTGTGCGCGGCGCTGGCCGGGGCAGGTGTTTGCCATCCACGTTCACCACGGCCTGCAAGCTGCGGCGGATGGCTTCGCCCAGCATTGCCAACAAGTCTGCGCTGGCTTGGGTGTGCCCCTGGCGCTGGCTTATGTCGATGCCCGCCCACAAGCGGGGCAAAGCCCGGAAGATGCTGCCCGCCAGCACCGCTACCGCGCTTTGGTCGAGCAGGCGCGGCATGGCTTTGCCCAGCCAGCGGCCAGTATGGCCTTGGCGCAACATGCCGATGACCAGGTGGAGACTTTGCTGCTGGCGCTCTCACGCGGGGCGGGTGTGGCGGGCTTGGCCGCTATGCCCGCCCAGTGGCAGCGTGGCGGTTTGGACTGGCATCGCCCGCTGCTGGCCGTCGCCGGTCAAGCCTTGCGTGATTGGTTGGTAGCGCAGCAACTGACTTGGGTGGAAGACCCCACCAATTTGCAGGCGGATTACACGCGCAACCGCATCCGCCAGCAATTGCTGCCGGTGCTGGAGCAGTTGTTTCCGCAGTTTCGCAGCACGTTTGCGCGTAGTTGCAGCCATGCAGCCCAGGCTAAAGCGCTATTGCAAGAGTTGGCTGCACAAGATGCGCAGGCCACAGGCTTGCCCCCACAAATACACGTTTTGCAGCATTTAAGCCCCGCCCGCCAGGCCAATGTGCTGCGCTACTGGCTGTGGCAGCAGCACCGCACCAGCCCCAGCACCGCCCAGTTAGCTGAATTGCAGCGCTTGGTGCAAGCCTGCCGCACCAGGGGGCACAACATCCATTTGAAGGTCGGCTCGGGGTTTGTTGGGAGGGATGGCACACATCTGCAATGGTGTGGATGGGTACAATCCCCTAGTTCTGGCTCTTCAAAACCCTAGTACTTCTTTTTTAGGGCAACCACAGGCGGCAGGCCAGGGCAGAGGCCGTATTGGGTTGCCCGGCATGACATTCCATGGCACTTTACGTACATAAATATGGCGGTACGTCGATGGGCTCAGCCGAGCGCATTCGCAGCGTTGCCAAGCGCGTGGCCAAATGGGCACGCGCTGGCCATCAAGTAGTGGTGGTTCCCAGCGCCATGAGTGGTGAGACCAACCGCCTGCTGGGCTTGGCAGGCGAGCTTGCCCCTGCACATATCGACAAATCCTACCTGCGCGAGCAAGACATGCTGGCCGCCACTGGCGAGCAGGCATCGTCTGCCTTGCTGGCCATTGCCTTGCAAGCCGAAGGGATGCAAGCCATCAGCTACACCGGCTGGCAAGTGCCTGTGCGCACGGACAGCGGCTACACCAAGGCGCGTATCGAATCCATTGACACCGAGCGCATACAAGCAGACTTGAACGCTGGCCGTGTGGTGGTGATTACTGGCTTTCAAGGCATTGACGGCCAAGGGCATATCACCACCTTGGGGCGTGGTGGCTCTGATACCTCGGCACTGGCCATCGCCGCCGTGCTTAAAGCCGATGAATGCCTGATCTTTACCGACGTGGATGGCGTGTACACCACCGACCCGCGTGTGGTTCCCGCAGCCAGGCGTTTGCACAGCGTGAGCTTTGAGGAAATGCTGGAAATGGCCAGCCTAGGCTCCAAAGTGCTGCAAATTCGCTCGGTGGAGTTTGCCGGTAAATACAAAGTGCCCATGCGCGTGCTCTCTAGCATGACCCCTTGGGACATTGACTGGGCGGTAGAAGCCAGCTCAGGCACGTTGATTACTTTTGAGGAAGACGAAAAAATGGAAAAAGCTGTTGTCTCAGGCATTGCCTTCAACCGTGGCGAGGCCAAAATCTCGGTGCTTGGCGTACCCGACACCCCTGGCGTGGCAGCCACCATTCTGGGCGCAGTGGCCGATGCCAACATTGAGGTGGATGTCATCATCCAGAACATCTCTAAGGAAGGTAAAACCGACTTCAGCTTCACCGTCAGCCAAGCCGACTATGCCCAGGCGCTAGAGTTGCTGCGTGAAAAGGTGGCCCCCAGCCTAGGTGCTAGCGAAGTGCTGGGCGACCCGAGCATCGCCAAGGTCAGCATTGTGGGTATTGGGATGCGCAGCCATGTGGGCGTGGCCTCCACCATGTTCCGCGCCCTGAGCCAAGAGGGGGTAAACATCCAGATGATTTCCACCTCTGAAATCAAGACCTCGGTGGTCATCAACGAAAAGTACCTAGAGCTGGCGGTACGCGCCCTGCACACCGCCTTTGGCTTGGACAAAACTGAGCAAGCGGCATAAATTTTTCAGTTTTTGCAAAAGCCGCCGAAATTTGTGATTACAATAGCGGTTTGACGGAAACGTGACCGAGTGGCCGAAGGTGCTCCCCTGCTAAGGGAGTATGGGGTGTTGAGCCTCATCAAGGGTTCGAATCCCTTCGTTTCCGCCAAGCATTGGGTGAGAAAATATTTTTTCTTGCCAGGCGCAAAATTCTTGTGCTACAATGCAAGGCTTCGCTGCCCT
>CAZMMM010000279.1:0-3314 GCA_964567385.1 uncultured Comamonas sp. | reverse complement strand
ATGGCGATGTCGGCAAGGGCAGCGCCCAGGCGCTGCGCGCCCTCTCCGCCCAGGTCTGGGTGACGGAAATTGACCCTATCAACGCCCTGCAAGCCGCCATGGAAGGCTACCGCGTGGTGACCATGGAATACGCCGCCGACAAGTGCGACATCTTCGTCACCACCACCGGCAACCGCGACGTGATCACCTTTGCGCACATGCAGGCCATGAAGGACGAGGCCATCGTCTGCAACATCGGCCACTTTGACAATGAAATCGAAGTCGCCAAGCTGGAAGAGCGCTGCCAGTGGGAAGAAATCAAGCCCCAGGTGGACCACGTGATTTTCCCCGACGGTAAAAAAATCATCCTGCTGGCCAAAGGCCGTTTGGTAAACCTGGGCTGCGCTACCGGCCACCCCAGCTTTGTGATGAGCAACTCCTTTGCCAACCAGACGCTGGCGCAAATCGAACTGTTCACCCGCCCCGAGGCTTACGAGGTCGGCCAGGTGTATGTGCTGCCCAAAATCCTGGACGAGAAAGTCGCCCGCCTGCACCTGAAAAAAGTCGGCGCACAGCTCACCGAGTTGACCGACGCGCAGGCCGCCTACATCGGCGTGGACAAGGCCGGCCCCTACAAGCCTGATACCTACCGCTACTAATTTTTCCGTTTAAGCAAACTCCTAAAGCGACTACCTATGCGTGCAGATGTTTTTTTGGTGGATTACGGCCACGCCAGCACCCGTTCCCAGGCGCAGCGCCTGATTGCCTCGGGCGTGCAATGGCGGCTCTCGCCCGCCCTGCCTTGGAAGAAGGTGCTCAAAAACGGCGACGACATCCCCGCTGGCGCAGAGCTGCAATTGCTCGATGCCGCCGAGGCCAAATACATCTCACGCGGTGGTTTGAAGCTGGAAGGCGCTCTGGCCGCCACTGGCCTGAGCGTGGCCGGATTGCGCTGCCTGGATGTTGGGCAGAGCACCGGCGGCTTTACCGACTGCCTGCTGCAAGCGGGCGCAGCCCAGGTGATTGGCGTAGATGTGGGGCAAGGCCAGTTGCACGACAAACTGCGCAGCGACAGCCGCGTGGTCTGCGTGGAAGGCTTGAACGCCCGCAGCATGACGGCAGAAGCGCTAGAGGCGGCCTGCGAAGCCGCCCTGTCCGAACTCGTGCAAGAGGAAGAAGACAACCACACCCAGCCCCAAGCCCCCTACGCCTGGATGCGCAATGGCGGTGAAATCAGCGACGACTACGACGACAGCGACGATGCCAAAGACACCGACATCGAAGCCTTCAAAGCCGAACGCGCCGCCAAAGCCAAAGCGCTTGAAGAGGGTACTGCCCCCGCCGTACTGCGCCGCAAACCCGAATTGGCTGATGTAGATACCACCCCCGCTTTTGACTTTGTAACGGGCGATGTTTCCTTTATCTCCCTCACCCTGGTGCTGCCTGCGGTGGTGCGCCTGCTGCGCCCCCATGGGCATTTGCTGATGCTGGTCAAGCCCCAGTTTGAGCTGCAACCCGGCCAAGTCGGCAAAGGCGGCATCGTGCGCGACCCAGCGCTGTATGCCGAGGTAGAACAGCGCATCCGCACCTGCCTGGCCGAGCTGGGCTTGGAAGTGAAAGCCTGGCTGGATTCACCCATTGCAGGCGGCGACGGTAATCACGAATTTTTTATCCACGCCCAGCAAGGGGCGCAGATTTTGCATCTGGATAGCCCCCTGCCCGAGGCGGCCAGTGCCAGCACTAATAAGCCTGCCCGCGTCTCGCGCACTGTGCTGCGCGAACAAAAACGCGCCCACATCATCGACGAGAGCGAGGACGAGGGCTACAACCTGCCTGGCCCCGCCCGCCCCAAGCGCAAGCAGCGCCTAGCTTGATGGCCGCCTCACCCCCCTGCCCCATGATTGCCAAGGAGCTTCTATCATGAGCCAAAGCGCTTTGCCCATCAGCTTTGAGTTTTTCCCCACTAAAACCCCCGAAGGCGCAGCCAAGCATGTGCAGGTGCGCCAGGCGCTGTATGCCAAGCGGCCAGAGTTTTGCTCCGTCACCTACGGCGCAGGCGGCTCTACTCAGGCGGGCACGTTTGACATGGTGGCCGCTATCCAAGCCGAGGGCGTAGCCGCTGCTGCCCACTTCTCCTGCATAGGCGCAAGCCGCCACAGCGTGCGCAGCGAGCTGCAACAACTCAAAGACATGGGCGTGCGCCGCCTGGTCGCCCTGCGCGGGGACTTACCCAGCGGCTACGGCATGGGCGGTGAATTTCAATACGCCAGCGACTTGGTCGCCTTTATCCGCGCCGAGTTTGGGGATTTTTTCCATCTCGAAGTCGCCGCCTACCCCGAAATCCACCCCCAAGCCCGCAGCCCCGAGGCCGACCTGCAAGCCTTTGCCACCAAGGTCAAAGCCGGGGCCAATGCCGCCATCACCCAATACTTCTATAACGCTGACGCTTACGCCCGCTTTGTGGATGATGCGCAGCGCCTGGGCGTGAATATCCCCATCGTGCCGGGCATCATGCCGATTACCAACTCCTCCCAGCTCTTGCGTTTCTCTGATGCCACGGGCGCAGAAATTCCCCGCTGGATTCGCCTGCGCCTGCAAGGCTTTGGCGACGATAGTGCCAGCATTCGCGCCTTTGGTTTGGATGTCGTCAGCCGCCTGTGCGAGCAACTGCGCAGCCTGGGCGCACCCAGCTTTCATATCTACACCATGAACCAAAGCGCGGCCACCCTGGCACTGTGCGAGCGCCTGGGGCTGTAAGCATGGCAATCACTGCTCCAACCACCCCTAACCGCCCCTTGCGCCAGCCCCTGGCTCTGCTTGCTAGCACCGCGCTGGTAGCGGCTCTGCTGGCAGCATGCTCTTCCCCTCCGCCGCCCGCCCCCAAAGAGGCTGCGCCCAAGCCCAGCAGCAGCCTAGGGGTCAAGCCCCATACCACACTCAGCCTGACCGAACAGTTGGAGCGCTTGGCTCCCGCCCCCAGACTGCGCCTGCCTGACCCGCTGCAAGCGGCACAAGATGCGCTGGATGAAGAAGCACGCAGCACCGCCCGCCCCAGCGACCAGCAGGGCATTGCATCCTGGTATGGCGGCAAATTCCACGGCAGACGCACCGCCAGCGGAGAGCGCTTTGACCGCAACGACTTCACCGCAGCCCACCGCAGTTATGCCTTTGGTACCAAGCTATGCGTAGTACATCTGCGCAGCGGCAATTCCGTGATAGTGCGCGTTAATGACCGTGGCCCCTTTGCCCACCAACGTATCCTCGACCTGAGCGAAGCTGCCGCCCACTCCCTAGGGTTACGCCAATCTGGCACAGGAAAAATCCAGCTTTGGAAG
>CAZMMM010000278.1:0-3326 GCA_964567385.1 uncultured Comamonas sp. | reverse complement strand
TGCGGCTTTGGTCAGCGTCAAAAATGGTGGTTCCGGGTACGTCCAGATACGGTTTTTCCAGTGCCATAGCTTCTCTCCTTTAAACGGCCTCTTCCGGCCAGTACAAACGCATGGGGTTATCGACCAGCAGCTTTTGCTGCAACTCGGCGGTGGGGGCAATGTGGGGGATGAAGTCCACCAGCAGGCCGTCGTCGGGCATGTGGTCTTTCAGGTTGGGGTGCGGCCAGTCCGTGCCCCAGAGCACACGGTCGGGGAATTCCTCGACCACGCGGCGGGCAAAGGGCACTACGTCTTGGTAGGCGGCTTGCTCACCGTCCAGCGCTTTGGGGCCGGTAACGGACAGGCGCTCGGGGCAGCTCACCTTGCTCCAGACGTTGGGGTGCTCGCGCATAAATTTCAGGAAGAGGGCAAATTCTTCGCTGTCCACGCCTTTGGCTACGTCGGGGCGACCCATGTGATCGACCACCACGGTGGTGGGCAGGGCGGTGAAGAAATCCCACAGCTCGGGCAAATCCACTGCCTCAAAATAAATCACGATGTGCCAGCCCAGCTTGGCAATGCGGGCGGCAATTTCCATCAGCTCGTCCTTGGGCGTGAAATCGACTAGGCGCTTGACGAAGTTAAAGCGCACACCGCGCACACCAGCGGCGTGTAACTGCTGCAATTCTTCATCCGTCACGCTGCGTTTGACGGTGGCCACGCCACGCGCTTTGCCATTGCTGGCGATGCAGGCATCCACCATGGCGCGGTTGTCTGCGCCGTGGCAGGTGGCTTGCACAATCACATTACGGGCAAAGCCCAGGTGGTCGCGCAGGGCAAATAGCTGGGCTTTGCTGGCATCACAAGGGGTGTATTTACGCTCGGGCGCAAAGGGAAATTCTGCGCCGGGGCCAAAGACGTGGCAGTGCGCATCCACCGCGCCTGCGGGCAGTTGAAAACGGGGTTGGCTGGGGCCAGCGTACCAGTCCAGCCAGCCGGGGGTTTTTTCAAAGGTGCTCATCATGGCTCCTGGGGGGTGTTGTGGGTGGTGTGAGCGGTGTTGTGCTCGGGAATGGTGGCTTGCAGATGTGCCAGCAGGCGGTCAGCCTCGGTGCGCCAGTCGCTGCTGCGGGCAAAGTCGGGGGCGCTGTGCGGGCCGAAGATGCCGCTATCGGCCAGGTCAGCCATCCAAGCTTGGCGCTCGGTTGTGCCTTGGGCGCTAAAGGCGGGCAGCCCGGCTTCGCGCACGGTGTGGGCGGATTCGGCCATTTCTTCGCTACGCCTGCGCCCGTGGGCAATCACGCGCTGGAAGAAGTAGCTGGCCTGCGCCTGCCAGTCCAAACCGGGGAAGGTTTCTTGCAGCGATGCCAGCACGGCATCTTCCACACCGTAATGGCGGGCGGCGGTCAGGCTTTCAATCACCATGGCTTCCAGCCCTTTAATCATCACGCTGCGGCACATTTTGGTGGCTGATGCCACGCCCAGGCGCTCGCTGGTCACTTGGGCGGCAAAGCCCAAGGGTTGCAGCAGGGCTTGTAGAGCAGGGGCATGGCGGCCACCCAATAGCAGCGGTACGCGGATGCGGTAGGGCGGCACGCTGGTCATGACAGCGCCTTCCACATAGCGGCCACCGGCGGCATCGATGGCGGCAGCGGCAGCCTGTTTGCTACCGGGGCTGGCGGAGTTGAAGTCCAGAAAAAACGGCGCAGCTTTTGCCCCTATGCCCGCAGCGCAAGCCTGGGCAGCGGCCACGGTTTGGCTGGCTGTTACGGCGCTGATGATGCAATCCGCCTGCTGCGCCAGGGCGGCGGCGCTGGCTAGCAGCTCTACGCCATGCTGTTGGGCATGGGCTTGCAGGGGGGCGGCATCGGCAGCTTGTGCGGCGGTGGCTGTGGCGGCGCTTGCATCCAGCTTGCGGTCGTAGGCCAACACGCGCAGGTTTTGGGCGCGTAGGTCTTCGGCCAGGATGCGGCCTACCTCGCCATAGCCCAGCAAGCCAATGCAGCGCAGGGGCTGCGGGGCGGCAGTACGGGTGCTGTGGTGATTGGCTTGCTGCATGGCGGCTTAGTCGATGTAGCGCAGACCGGCTTTGGCCAGAGGCTCGCGCATTTCGTACATATCCAGGCCAAGGATGCCGCTGGCCAGTTTGTCGCGCTTTTCGCCCTCGAAACTTTCGCGCTTTTGGGCGGCGGCCAGGGTTTGGGCAGCGCGGGCGGCGGGGACGCACACCACGCCATCGTCGTCAGCGACGATGACATCGCCGGGCGTGACCCACATGCCCGCGCAGACGATGGGAATGTTCACCGAGCCTAGCGTGGCCTTGATGGTGCCTTTGCTGCTGATGGCGCGGCTCCACACGGGGAAGTCCATTTTTTGCAGCTCTTTCACATCGCGCACACCTGCGTCAATGATGAGGGCACGCGCCCCACGCGCTTGGAAGCTGGTGGCCAGCAAGTCGCCAAAATAGCCGTCTGTGCATTCGCTGGTCACGGCAGCCACCACCACATCGCCGGGTTGAATTTGCTCGGCCACGACGTGCATCATCCAGTTGTCGCCGGGTTGCAGCAGCACGGTCACTGCTGTGCCCGATACCTGTTTGCCGGGGAAGATGGGGCGCATATAGGGCTTGAGCAGGCCAACGCGACCCATGGCCTCGTGTACCGTGGCGCTGCCCAGAGCGGCCAAGCCGTCAGCAGCAGCGCGGTCAGCGCGGGTGATATTGCGATAAACAACACCGAGTTCGTACATGGTGGTTTCTCCTGTTTGTGGGTGTTTTTGCAGTGGGTGTTTTTGAATTAACGGCCTTTGGCCTTGAGGGCGGCATCCAGGCGGGTGAAGACGCGGCGGGCGTTGCCCTCGTAAATCCAGTAGCGGTCTTCATCGCTGAGGTTGGCCGTGGCCTCGATATAGCGCTTGGTGTCGTCGTAGTAGTGGCCGCTTTGGGGGTCAATGCCGCGCACTGCGCCAATCATTTCGCTGGCAAACAGCACGTTTTTCACGGGGATGACTTTGGTCAGCAGGTCAATGCCGGGCTGGTGGTAAACGCAGGTGTCAAAGTAGATGTTGTTGAGCAGGTGCTCGTCGAGCAGCGGCTTTTTCATCTCTTGCGCCAAACCACGGAAGCGGCCCCAGTGGTAGGGCGCAGCGCCGCCGCCGTGGGGAATGATGAATTTCAGCGTGGGGAAGTCTTTGAACAAATCGCCCTGAATGAGCTGCATCACTGCTGTGGTGTCAGCGTTCAGATAGTGTGCGCCGGTGGTGTGGAAGCAGTCGTTGCAACTGGTGGAGACGTGCACCATGGCGGGAATGTCGTACTCCACCATTTTTTCGTAGATGGGGTACCAGCT
>CAZMMM010000277.1:0-3337 GCA_964567385.1 uncultured Comamonas sp. | reverse complement strand
TTTGGTCGGCCAGCAGCGCGGTAACGGCCGCCGACACCGCGCCTGCACCCTGCAGCGCCCGCGCCATGATCAGGCCCTGCACGTCGGTGGCCAGCGCCGCCCACAGGCAGCCTGCGGCAAACGTCAGCAGCCCCAGCACAATCACGCGCTTGCGCCCGAAGCGATCCGACGCCATGCCCAGCGGCAACTGCAGCAGCGCCTGCACCAGGCCGTACACGCCCAGCGCCAGCCCCACCAGGGCCGGGTCGTCGCCGCCCGGGTAGTGGCGTGCCTCCAGGGCAAACACCGGCAGCACCAGGAACAAACCCAGCATACGCAGCGCAAAAATCAACGCCAGCCCGCCGCTGGCGCGGCGCTCCAGGGGGGTCATGCGGTGCGCTGCGGGCGCGGCGGTGGCGGGAGCAGAGGCAGCAGAAGGGGGCACGGCGGTCGGATCGGTCAAGGCAGTCACACGGGTTAAAAGCGCCCAGCCCGGCGGGCGGCAGGCAAAGGCGGGGATTTTCACCCAAGCGCCGATGTTCTGCCGTAGCCCATGGACGGCAGGCCGGGGCGCGGCTGTCTATCATGGCGGGTTGCTTGCTCTTGCCCCCTTTGCCGTGACCCAGCCCCCTGCCCCCGCCTTTCCCACCCCAGGCACTGCCTGCATCAGCATCCGGGGGGCGCGCACGCACAACCTCAAGAACATCGACCTCGATATTCCACGCCACCAGCTGGTGGTGGTCACCGGCCTCTCGGCCTACGCGCGGCAATTTCTGGGGCGGCTCGATAAACCCGACGTGGATTTGATCGAGGGCCTGTCGCCCGCCATTGCCATCGAGCAAAAAGCCACCAGCCACAACCCGCGCTCCACCGTGGGCACGGTGACGGAGATTCACGACTACCTGCGCCTGCTGCTGGCGCGGGCGGGCACACCACACTGCCCCGCGCATGGCCTGCCCCTGCAAGCGCAAACCATCAGCCAGATGGTCGATAGCCTGATGCTGCTGCCCGAGGGCACGCGGCTGATGCTGCTGGCACCGGTGGTACACGAGCGCAAAGGCGAGTTCGCCGAGCTGCTGGCGCAACTCCAAGCACAGGGCTATGTGCGCTTTCGCATCGATGGGGAGATTGTGCAGGCCAGCGATTTAGCCACCCTGCCGCCCCTGGTCAAGCAGCAGCGCCACAGTATTGAGGTGGTGGTAGATCGCCTCAAAATCCGCCCCGACAGCGCCAGCCGCCTGGCGCAAAGCCTGGAAACCGCTCTGCGCCTGAGCCAGCACAGCAGCCACAGCAGCCCCGGCCACCAAGGCCGCCTGATTGCCTGGGATATGGATGCAGAGCAAGCCCACACCCTCAGCAGCCGCTACGCCTGCCCGCAATGCAGCTACAGCCTGCAAGAACTGGAGCCGCGCCTGTTCTCCTTCAACGCCCCGCAAGGCGCTTGCCCCCGCTGCAACGGCCTGGGTGACTGTGAAGATTTTGCCCCTGCACTGGTGCTGGCACACCCCAGCATTAGCCTGGCGGGTGGAGCCATCGTCGGCTGGGACGAGCGCAACAGCGCCTACTTTGAACTGCTGCAAGCCCTGGCCACCCACTACGGCCAAGATGTGTACGCGCCGTTTGAAAGCTGGCCCGAGGCCGTGCAGCAAGTGGTGCTGTATGGCTCGGGGCAAGAGGCCATCGCCTTCACCTACCAGCACGAAGGGCAACGCCAAACCGTCACCCACCCTTTTGAAGGCGTGCTGCCCAATCTGCAACGGCGCTGGCAAGCCGCTGCTCCCAACGCCCCACTGCGCCAGGCACTCGCCCCCTTGCGCAGCAGCCAGACCTGCCCCGCCTGCCACGGTACGCGCCTGCGGCCAGAGGCATTGCACGTCTTTATCGGCACGGGTGAGCAGCAGCGCAATATCGGCGACATCAACCACGGCACGCTGGCCGACACCCAAGCCTGGCTAGATGCGCTGGTGCTGCAAGGCAACCAGGCGACGATTGCCGAAAAAATCCTGCTGCAAATCCGTACCCGCCTGCGCTTTTTGAACAATGTGGGGCTGGGCTATCTGAGCCTGGCACGCAGTGCGGACAGCCTCTCAGGTGGCGAAGCCCAGCGCATCCGCCTGGCCAGCCAGATTGGCAGCGGCCTCTCGGGTGTGATGTATGTGCTGGATGAACCGAGCATCGGCTTGCACCAGCGCGACAACGACCGCCTGATTGCCACCCTCCAACACCTGCGCGACTTGGGCAACAGCGTCATCGTGGTAGAGCACGATGCCGACATGATGCGCGCTGCTGACCACATCATTGACCTAGGCCCCGGCGCAGGCGTGCATGGCGGGCGCATCATGGCGCAAGGGGATATGGCCGCTATCTTGGCCACTCCCGACTCACCCACCGGCGCATATCTGAGCGGCCAGCGCCAGATTGCTCTGCCCCAGCGCCGTACCGCCCCCGTCCCCCAGCAATGCCTGCGCCTCTTGGGGGCAAGCGGGCATAACCTTCGGCAAGTGGATGTGGAGTTCCCGATTGGCCTGCTGACTTGCGTCACAGGGGTATCTGGCTCTGGCAAATCCACCCTGGTCAACGCCACCTTGTATGCCGAGGCCGCCCGCCGTCTGCAAGGGGCACACACCAGCCCCGCCCCCCTGCAAACGCTGCAAGGCTTGGAATGGCTGGATAAAGTCGTCGGCGTGGACCAAGCGCCCATAGGCCGCACCCCGCGCAGCAACCCCGCCACCTACACCGGCATTTTTGGCCCCATCCGCGAGTTGTTCGCCCAAGCACCCACCGCCCGCGAGCGCGGTTACAGCGCGGGGCGCTTTAGCTTTAACGTCACCCAGGCCAATGGCGGCGGGCGCTGCGAAGCCTGCCAGGGCGACGGCCTGATTAAGGTGGAAATGCACTTTCTGCCCGACGTTTATGTGCCCTGCGAGGTCTGCCACGGCCTGCGCTACAACCGCGAAACTTTAGAGGTGCAGTGGAAAGGCCAGAACATCGCCCAAGTGCTGGATATGACGGTGGAAGATGCCCTGGCCTTCTTCACCGACCAGCCCGCCCTGGCGCGGCGCTTGCAAACCTTGGTGGATGTCGGCCTAGGCTATATCCGCCTGGGGCAAAGCGCCACCACCCTCTCAGGCGGCGAGGCGCAGCGCGTCAAACTAGCGCTGGAACTAGGCAAGCGCGATACAGGCCGCACCCTCTATATCCTGGATGAGCCAACCACCGGCCTGCACTTTGCCGATGTTGACTTACTGCTGCGCGTACTGCACCGCCTGCGTGATGCGGGCAACACCATCGTCATCATCGAACACAACCTGGACGTTATCAAAACCGCCGACTGGGTGATTGACATGGGCCCCGAAGG
>CAZMMM010000276.1:775-3344 GCA_964567385.1 uncultured Comamonas sp. | reverse complement strand
GGTTTGCTCACCACTTGCCCGCCCAGTTGCACCGCCCCTTGCGCCAAGAGCTGCTGTAAATAGCTGCGCGAGAATTCGGGCACCAGCTCAGCCAGGGCTTTGTCCAGGCGGCTGGCGTGAAGATGGGCAGGCACCTGGAGCTGGCGCAGCTCGGTTTCAGCCTCTGGGCTGCTGTCTTGGGCCAGAGGGTCAAGCAGGCCAAAGTCTTGCACCTGGGGTTCGGAAGGGGCTGCTGTCATGGCATCACCATCAAGAAAAAATCAAAAAACCCAGCCGTAGCTGGGTTGAACATCAATGCTGCCTGGCGGCTGGCCACGTGCTTAACGCGCTGGCAGGTGGCCCATGGGGTCAACGGGTTGACCTTGGCGGCGCACTTCAAAGTACAGCTTGACACGGTCGGCATCGCTATTGCCCATCTCAGCAATTTTTTGGCCTTTTTTCACGGCCTGCTCTTCCTTGACCAGAATTTTCTGGTTGTGGGCATAAGCCGTCAGATAGGTTTCGTTGTGCTTGACGATGACCAGCTGGCCATAGCCGCGCAGCTCTGAGCCTACATACATCACCCGCCCATCAGCTGCGGCCACAATCGGGTCGCCTGCCTTGCCTGCAATGCTGATGCCTTTGCTGCTAGGCGCATTGAACTTGGCAACCACCGTACCCGCCGCTGGCCAGATAAAGCCCTGATTACCGGCAGCGCTGGTGGTGGTCGTTGTGGTGACAGTGGTGCCAGCGGGTGTAGTTGTCGCAGTGGTATCGCTATTGCTGCTAGCGCTGCCTGCTGGTGGCAAGGTGGTGGTTTGGATAGAACCTCCACTGCTGGCCACCGCCCCGGCACCTGTTCCACCTGCAGCCCCAGGGGGGACTACGCGCACCACTTGGCCCACTTCAATGATGTCGGGGTTTTGCAGATTGCTCCAGCGGGCAATATCTTTCCAGCTTTGGCCATGCTCCAGCCCGATGCGAATCAAGGTGTCGCCCGGACGCACGGTGTAGTAGCCGGGTTTGCCGGCGTTTTCTGCCCCAGGCAAGGTGGCTGGGTCAATGCCTGAAGCGTCGGTGGTACGGCCAAAGCCGCCCCGGCTTTCGACAGGTGCCTCGTTGGTTTGCGCACAAGCGGCCAGCAAAGCCACCAATACTGCGGGCAAGGCCCAGCGTTGTATGCCAGCACCTAGCTGTGTGTGTAAAAACATGTTGATCTTCCCTCCCTGCTGCTAGCCTTGGCCCAGCATTTGTTTTTTAAGCAACCCCCGATTTTAGAGGGACAAAATGCACGGCCTCTAAAATGTTCTCGATAAACCCCTCTGAGGTGCGCTCCACCACACGCAGGACTTGCTGGCCACTGCTGTGCACCGTTGGGGCTACCAGGCGGGCGCCAACGGCCAGCTGCTCTAGCCACGCATAGGGAATATGCTCGCCCCCAGCTGCAGAAATAATGCCTGCATAAGGCCCGCCCTGTGGGTAGCCCAGCATGCCATCACCCAAAATCAGATGCACATTCATCAGGCGCAGCGGGCGCAAGTTGGTACGCGCTTTTTCGTGCAGGCCACGCAGGCGCTCTATGGTGTACACCTCTCGCGCCAGGCAAGCCAGCACCGTGGCCTGGTAGCCGCAGCCGGTACC
The DNA here is from genome assembly GCA_964567385.1 of uncultured Comamonas sp. GTDB lineage: Bacteria > Pseudomonadota > Gammaproteobacteria > Burkholderiales > Burkholderiaceae_C > Comamonas. The sequence continues at coordinate 1,724 of CAZMMM010000276.1, read as the reverse complement.
AATCTCTAGCACACGGCCTAAAAAGCCTTGCTCTGCCACCAGACTGGCACCCATGAGCAGCTCAATCATGCGCGCCACCACACTGGGCTTGGAGATGGTTTGCTGCAAGCCAATGGGCAAGCTGGTGTCTTCATAAGCCTGAGAGGCCAGGGCCGTATCCACAAAATGATGGCGCGGCACCCGCCCCATGGCATCCAGCACCGCTGGCGACTGAATACCGCCCTGAGCCAGGCGCTCAACCATGCGCTGGCGCACGGCCTCAGAATCCAGCCCCCAGCCCACGGGGATATGCGCCTGAGGATGCAAAGCCTGAACAGGCAAGCGCGCCCGCACAGGCGCTTGGCTGACCGAGCCACCAATCGGCACCTCTGCCGGAAAACCAGGCCGCCGCCGCGCTGGGGGTTGGTTCATAGCGGCCTCTCAAGCGGCAAGCCCTCTTGCAAGCGACTGGCCGTTTGCGCCCAGTAACCCAAGTGCTGGTGATCAGTCAAATCCACCTTCAAAGGCGTAATGGCTGTATGGCCTTGGGCCGTAGCGTGAAAGTCTGTGCCCTCAGCAGCATCTTTGGCGGCGCCGGCGCTGCCTATCCAGTACATGGTTTGGCCACGGGGGTTTTCCTGGGTAATCACTGGCTGGGCGCTGTGGCGGCGGCCTAAGCGGCATAGCTTGATGCGCCCCATGGCCTCCAGGGGCAGATTAGGAATATTCACATTCAGCAGCCAGGCGGCATCACCCAGGAGCTGCTGCTGGCGCATTTGCTGCACGATATGTCGGGCCTGCAGCGCAGCGCTGTCCAGATGCGCCCAACCGCCCTCGACTTGCGAGAAGGCAATCGCGGGCACGCCAAACAAATACCCCTCCATGGCCGCCCCTACGGTGCCAGAGTAAATCGTGTCATCCCCCATATTTGCCCCGTTGTTGATGCCCGAGACCACCAAATCAGGCTTAT
>CAZMMM010000276.1:0-765 GCA_964567385.1 uncultured Comamonas sp. | reverse complement strand
CCAGCAGCCCCGTCAGGGCGATATGCACACAGTCCGCAGGTGTGCCATTGACGTAGCGAAAGCCATTGGCCGCCCGCTGTACATAAAGGGGCGAGTGCAGCGTCAACGCATTGGACTTGGCGCTATTGTTATGCTCAGGGGCAACCACCTCGGCCTGCACCCCTTCAATGCTGCTGAGCGCCTCATACAGGGCGACAATACCCGGGGCTTGATAGCCATCATCATTAGAAATCAGAATTTTCATGTGCACTGGATACGGTAAAGCAGCCCTAGCCCGCTAAAAGCAGGCCCAAGCCGCTGATTGTAGATGGCTCTACCCGCCTCCATGCCCTATTGCCACCCCCTCACCATGCCCGCACGCACCACTGCCGATACTGCACGCCAAGCCCTGCAACTACTGGCCAGCCGCCGCCTGCCTCCCACCCCCGAAAACTACCAGGCCGCCTATGAAGAAGTAGCAGGACTGCTGCCGCGCGAAGCCTTCCCCCAGCGCCACCTGCGTCATATTGCCGGCCTGATGCCTTCGCAAACCTCTGGCCAAAAACACCTGGCCCAGCAGCTGCACAAAGCCATTGAGGCCAAGGACTGGCAGCTTCTGCAAACCGCCTTGGTGCAATACGCACAGCAAGCCGGCCATAGCCAAGCAGCGCCCCCTGCACTAGCCGCCCAGCCCCCTACAGAAATCGTAGCGCTCCTGCCCACCCATCTGGCCGAGCAACTGGCACGCCTGATTGAAAACACCGTCTCCGCCTTGGGCGCAGAAGA
>CAZMMM010000275.1:0-3394 GCA_964567385.1 uncultured Comamonas sp. | reverse complement strand
CTGCTGCGCGAAAAAGGCATTGCCGCCACGCGCCAACTGGCCAAGCGCCAGATCACCTGGCTGCGCAGCATGCCGCAGCGCCAAATCATTGCCTGCGACCAAGCCGATGCCAGCACCCGTTTGGTGCAAGCCGCTTTGGCCATCACCAGATAAAAGGCATAAAAAATGCCCCAAGGCACAAGGCTTTGGGGCAGGGGTTGCAGCCAGACTGAAAACTAAAGCAGCTTAACCCAGGCTATCGGCCCAGATGTTTTTCGCCCAGGCCAGAGCATAGCGGCCTTCCAGCTCGTTGGCGGCCTGCGAGACACCGCCGGAGCCAGCCACGGGAATCATGGTTTTCTTCTCAGCGTCGTAGGCGTGGACGCTGGCGACGTGTACCACGTCTTCGCTGCTGACAAAGCTGTAGCAGGTGTTGTTGTAAATCGGCATGGGGTTGACTTCCTTGCCCAGCAGCAAGGCCACCACGGCAGCAGCGCAGGTTTTGCCGTGCTGGTTCGCCATATGGCCAGACTTGGGCATGGCGGGGGCAATCTGGATGGCATCACCCAGCACATGCACATTGGGCAGCGCCTTGGATTCAAAGGTGAGGAAGTCCACCTCGCACCAGCGCTTGTTGGCCGTGGCCATGCCGGATTTGACGGCAATATCACCCGCACGCATGCTGGGGATGACGTTGAGCACATCGGCCTTGATGTCGTCGTTGAACTCGAACTTCAAGGTGCGGCCTGCCACATCGACATCCACCACATTGTGCTTGGGGCGGTATTCCAGAATGCCAGCGTAGCGGTCTGCCCAGGCTTTCTTGAACAGCGGGCCTTTGGAGGTGACATCGTCGTTGGCATCGAGCACCAGCAGCTTGCTTTTGGGCTTTTCGCGCTTGAAGTAGTCGGCAACCTGGCAGGCACGCTCGTAGGGGCCAGGGGGGCAGCGGTAGGGAGCCAGTGGAATGCTCATGGCAAATACGCCGCCATCGGGCATGGCTTCCAACTGCTTGCGCAGGGTGGCAGTTTGCTCACCCGCTTTCCAGGCATGCATGATTTGGCCTTGCGCCTCGGCGTTGTTCATGCCGGGCAGGCTGTCCCACATAAAGTCAATGCCGGGGGAAACAATCAGGCGGTCGTATTCCAGCTCGCTGCCGCCTGCCAGGCGCACTACGCGCTTATCGGCATCAATGGCGGTCACGCTGTCGCGCACCATTTGTACGCCGTGGCGCTTGACCAGGTTGTCGTAGGACTGGGTGATGTCCTCCATGGTCTTGACCCCGCCAATCACCAGGTTGGAGATGGGGCAGGAGATAAAGCTGGCGTTAGGCTCAACAATCGTGACCTGCACCCGCTTTTCCGACCACATGCGGATGTACTTGGCCGCTGTTGCGCCGCCATAGCCACCGCCCACAATCACCACTTTGGGGCCGCTGCCACCAGCGCCGCTTGCGCAGCCCGCCAGAGCCAGGGTGGAGGCAGCGCCTGCGGCTGCCGTGGTTTGCAAAAATGTTCTACGTTGCATCATGCTCAATCACCTCACTGCTTCTGGGCGGCAAAATAGCCGGCAATGGCTTCAATCTGGTCATCGCTATAGCCTTTGGCCAGTTGGTGCATGACGGTGGCAGGCTTGCGGCCTGTTTTAAAGTCTTGCATTTTGCGTACCAAATCGTCTTTTTTGACACCGGCCAAAGGCTCCATGCCGGGCTGCGCCACACCGTTGGTGCCGTGGCAGTTGGCGCAAGAGGCGGCCCAGCTACGTACATGGGCGGGGTCAGGGCTTTGGGCTTGTGCAGTGCCGGCAAGCAGCAGCGCCGAACATGCCAGCCAGTAGGACAGAGTTCTCATTAGCGTCTCCGTAGTGGTTAGAAAACAAAAAAGGACACGAAAGAGCATGGATGCAATCCACCGCTCGTCAAAGATGGTTTACCAGTAGCCGCTTTCGTTCCGTTAATGATAAAGAGAAAACAGCTTCATATGCTTAAAAAGCTTCTTTTTCTGCTTCTAAATAGCCCAAACTTATGTACTTGCCGATATTGCTGTCAAAACCCAACATGGTTTTGGCACGGGCAGCCACACGCGGGTCGGCCAGCACCATGGCTTTGGCCTCTGCCTCGCTCTTGCCGTCTTCCACGGCTTGCAGGCAAGGCTCCCAGATGCCGCGCATGAAGGTGCCGTAGGTATCGAGCAGGTCGCGGGTTGGCTCGCCGTGGCCGGGTGCCCATAGTTGCTCACCGGCTGCGGCTTTCAAGGCTTCGTAGTATTTGAGCGTGCCGGGGTAGGAGCCATCGTCCATATTGGCGATGCGGTTGGTCATGGCAATGTCGCCCACGATGGTGACTTTTTCATCAACGATTTGCACCGTCAGGTCAGAGGGCGTGTGCGCCGTGCCGTAGTGGTGCATACGCAGTTTCAAGTCGCCCGCTAGTACCAACTCTTGGCCATGCTCAACGGCAGTGTTGGGCACAACAATGCGCGTACCGGCGGTGGACTGGTTGGTCCAGCGCTCCATGGTGCTGCGCCAGAGGTTGCCCTCATTGCCCTTAATCATCTCAATCGTGTGCGGCAGGGCGTAGATGGGCAGCTTGTCGCCATAGGCATCAGCAAAAGCATGGTTGCCCAGCCAGTGGTCGCCGTGGTAGTGGCTGTTGAATACCGCCACCACCGGCTTGTCGGTGACGGTTTTAATCATGCGCAGCGCCATCTCGCCAATTTGTAGCGAGCTGCCGGAGTCCAGCACCACCACACCTTCTTTACCCACGGCAAAGAACAGGCTGGCCATCATGCCCTGGTTTTCCGGGGTGGGAAAACCCTCTTCGGCGTAAATCATCCACACCCGCTCAGACAGTTGCTTGGGCGCAATGTCTTTAACGGGCGGGCCTTTGATGAAGTTTTCTGCCTGCTGGGCAAACAGGCGTGCCTCTGGCCACATGGCTAGGCCGCCCGTCAAGGCTGCTGCCCCTGTTGCCAGGAGCAGTCCACGGCGGCGCAGGCTGGGTGGCTTGCCGGCGGGTTGAATAGTAGGTGTGGTCATGCAAGATCTCCTTGTACAGACGGCGCTAGGGCTTACTCTGCGTAACCGGGGTTGGGCAATGCGCCCAGCACATGTGGGGCATTCAGCTTGCGGTCGGTAATACGCCCGCCCTGTGCAGCCAGCCATTTTTCCACCAGCTCCCACACCATGGGCAGGTTCTGGCTCTTGGCATCTTCTGCCACGGGTGCCCAGCCAGCCACTTTGTAGGTTTTGCTGGCATCAATCAGCTCGCCACCCAGGCGCATGTCCTGAATGCGGTTGCCCATGCTGGCAGTGGGGTCGCAGGCGTAGCTCAGGCCGCCCACACGCACCATGTCGCCGCCTTGCTGGTAGTAGGGGTCGGGGTTGAACAGGTTGTCGCACACGTCTTCCAGCACGG
>CAZMMM010000274.1:0-3438 GCA_964567385.1 uncultured Comamonas sp. | reverse complement strand
ACCGGTTTTGTGAAGTTTTTGGCCGATGCTGAAACTGACGAAATCCTGGGCGTGCACATGGTCGGCCCCATGGTCTCTGAGCTGATTGCCGAGGCCGTCGTCGCCATGGAGTTCAAGGCCAGCGCGGAAGATATCGCCCGCATCTGCCACGCCCACCCCTCGCTGTCCGAGTCCACCAAGGAAGCGGCTTTGGCGGTGGACAAGCGCACGCTGAACTTCTAAATCTCTTTGCCAAAGAGCAAACTGCCAGCGTGTCACGCTACGCGCTGGCAGTGATGGGGAAGCACGGGATACCCCATCTTAAAAACAACTTGCCTCTATAATTAATATATCTACAAAAAATCAATGAACATGCGCTATTTTTGGGATGAGGCGAAGCGACAAACTAACCTCAGCAAACATGGCCTTGATTTCATTGATGCTGATTTAGTGCTGGCAAGCGACTATCGACTTGATCTCCCCAGTGAGCGAAACAGCGAGGCACGGGTGCAGTCTTTTGCCTACGTGTTTGACGTACTGACAGTATTGACCGTGGTGACGCAGCCTAACGCCCAGGGCACACGCATCATCAGTTTTCGCCGGGCGCACCGAACGGAAAGAAAGGCTTACCATGACTGGCTCGAAAATAACGGCAATGACACTTGAGGAAATGCGCGCTGCGCGCTTGCGCGGTGACTCCCACACCGACTGGGCACGTGTGCAGCGCGAGCAAGCCACTGGCATTGAGCCTGCCGCCGACGATGATTCCCCTGATGCAACAGCCGCCCTGCGCGAAGTAGTTACCCGTCGCCGTCCTGGACGGCCAGCGGGCAGTGGCAACAAGGAGCAGGTGGCAATTCGTTTCGATCGGGAAGTGCTGGCAGCTTTTCGCTCTGCTGGGCCAGGCTGGCAGACGCGGATGAACGATGCGCTCAAAGATTGGCTGAAGACGCATTCGCCCGTGTGACCGTGTGATTGTCTAAGCCCTCTCCCTCTTCTTTTCTATTTTGAATGCGTATGAACGTCGAACAAGCCTACGCCGCCGCTCTGGCGGAACAAGGGTTTACCGCTGACCCTGCACAACAGCGGGCAGTTGCCGCCCTACAGCGCTGCGCTGATGATTGGGCTGGCTATAAAACCAAGCGCTCTAATACGCTTAAGAAACTATTTAACAAGCCTGACATCCCCAAAGGCGTGTACATGTACGGCGGGGTAGGGCGGGGCAAAAGCTTTTTGATGGACTGCTTCTTCAACGCCGTGCCCATCAAGCGCAAGGTGCGCCTGCACTTTCACGAATTTATGCGCGAAGTCCACCGGGAAATGCACGCCCTGCAAGGCACGCAAAACCCGCTGGATGCCCTGGGCGCAAAAATTGCCAAGCGCTACAAGCTGATTTGCTTTGACGAGTTTCACGTGGCCGACATTACCGACGCGATGATTCTCTACCGCCTGCTGCTGGCCTTGTTTGATAACGGCGTGGGCTTTGTCACCACCTCTAACTTCACGCCCGATGGCCTCTACCCTGACGGCTTGCACCGTGACCGCATCCTGCCCGCCATTGCCCTGTTGAACGAACGCATGGACGTTATCAACGTCGATAACGGCACCGACTACCGCCAGCGTGCGCTGGAAATGGTGCAGCTTTACCACTGCCCGCTGGGGCCAGAGGCCGATGCCGCCATGCAGGCCGCCTTTGAACAGGTGGAAAACGCAGCGGATGAAAAACCAGTCTTCACCATCGAGTCGCGCAAGATACCGGCGCTGCGCCGCGCTGGCAAAACCATCTGGTTTGACTTCCGCGAGCTATGCGGCGGGCCGCGCTCGCAAAACGACTATCTGGAAATTGCCAGCCAGTTCCATACCGTGCTGCTGTCCAACGTGCCTTATATGCCGGTGAATATGGCCTCGCCTGCAAGGCGCTTTACCTGGCTGATTGATGTGCTGTATGACCGGCGCGTCAAGCTCATCATGAGTGCTGAAGTGCCTCCTGAAGAGCTGTACACCGAAGGCCCGTTGGCGCACGAGTTTCCGCGCACCGTCTCGCGCTTGAATGAAATGCAGTCGCAGGAATTTTTGGATCTGGAGTACCGCGATGTTGACACCGGTCTTACCTGATAAGCGCGGCAGCCATGGCATGAAGCGGGCGCTGCGCACCTTGCCCGCTCTGTGGCTGGCGTTGTGCGCAGCTGCTGCTTGCGCACAAGGCACAAGCAGCGCTGCCAGCCTGGCGACAGAGCAGCAACAAAGCTGGGCGCAAGAGCGCGCAGAGATTGCCCAGCAACGCGCCCAGATTGAAGCGGAGCAACGCACCCAGGAAAAAACCTGCTGGCAGCGCTTTGCCGTAGAAGACTGCATGCGCGATGCCCGCCAGCAAGCGCGCTCTGCCCTAGCGCCTTTGCGTGCGCGTGAACTGGCCATTAACCAAGAGGAGCGCCAAAGCCGCGCCGCCCACCGCTTAGAGTCCGTGGCTGACAAACAGGCCAGCGCCCCGCCGCCAACACCCATGCACAGCCACACCCGCAGCGCGGCAGAGTCAGCCCTGCTGCAACAGCACAGCAAACAGCAAGCGGCAGAGCAGCAGGCTAGCCAACGTGCAGCCGCCCAACAGCAACGCCTGGCCAGACATGCCCAGCGCCAGCAGGAAAAAGCAGCCGGGCAAGCAGAGCGCGAGGCCAAGGCACAGGAAAAATGGAACCGCAAACAAGAACGCGCCCGCCAACGTGAGGCGCAGCGGGAGCAGCCATAGGGCTAGCCGTTATTGTGAAATAAAAAAAACCGCTGCCTATGTGTAGCGGTTTTTTATGAGATTGGGAATTTTTGAAAGCTGCTTGCACTTCATTATCTTGACAGCAAATTTGCATGCAAAAAAGCCGCCCCCCGACCCCAGGCAGCGGCGCTATCCTACCAGCAAAAAACCTTACTGATAGCGCTTTTCCAGCTCATCCCAGAAGGGCTTATTCACCAAACGCTGGCGTTCGGCAAAAGGTGCGACCAGATTCGGGTCTTCCTGCACGTGGCCATCGGCTTTCAACACGCCCAGGGCGCGTTGCATGCCGACGACTGCGCCTTGCAGGGCGGCGTTGGCGTAGAGCACGATGCTGTAGCCCAGGGTGGCCAGCTCGGCAGTGTTGGTGATGGGGGTTTTGCCACCAATCACCATGTTCATGAGTTGGGGCGCTTTCAGGCGCTGGGGCAGGGCGGCGATGTGCTCGGCGCTGGTGACGGCTTCAACAAAGAGCATATCGGCTCCGGCATCGGCATATTGTTGGGCGCGTTCAATGGCGGCATCAAAACCGTGGATGGCGGCGGCATCGGTACGGGCCATGATGAGGGTGTCGGGGTTGCGCCGGGCATCGCAGGCGGCCTTGATTTTGCCAATCATCTCGCTGGCCTCGATGACCTCTTTGCCGTTGAAGTGGCCGCAGCGCTTGGGGCTGACCTGGTCTTCCAGCTGGATGC
>CAZMMM010000273.1:0-3447 GCA_964567385.1 uncultured Comamonas sp. | reverse complement strand
CGAGTTTGCCGGAGTCTGGACGATTAACCGCAACGGCACGCTGGTGCGCATCAAGCCCAATTCCCAGGATGCCACCATCAACGGCAAGCCGCTGAAACTGAGCGTGCCCGTGGTGCTGCGCGAGGGCCAGCCCCATGTGTCCAGCGAGTTTTTGAACGAGGTGTTCCAGTCCGGTCTTGACCAGACCTTTGTGGTGGAAAAAGTGGCCAGCCCGCTCAACCCCCTGAGCGCGGCGGAAATCACCAGCGTGGTGAAAATTCTGGGCGCAAGCGGCAAGATGCCCAAGAACGCCCGCTTTACCGAGATTGCGCTCAAGCCGCCACCGAAAGCACAGGTGTGGGATTTCGTCATGCAGGGCAAGCCCGTCAAGCAAGGTCGCCAGGCGCAATTCAGCATTCTGGATGGAGCCAAGGTACTGGAAGGCGTGGTGGATTTGACGGCGCAGAAAGTTCTCAGCTTTGACCCCGTGCCCGGTGCGCATGGCATGGTGCTGCTGGACGATTTCATTGCCGTGCAGGAGATTGTCGAAGCCAGCCCGGAGTACGCCGAGGCGCTGGCCAAGCGCGGTATCAAGAGTGCCAAGGATGTGGTGGCCAACCCCCTGACGGTGGGCTACTTCGGCGGCAAGGACGGCCTCAAGCATGAAGACCGCCTGCTCAAAGTGGTGAGCTATGTGAACGAGGGCACGGACGGCAACTTCTGGGCGCACCCCATCGAGAATCTGGTGGCGGTGGTGGATTTGGTCAGCCGCAAGGTCATCAAAATCGAAGACCACGGGGTCATTCCCGTGCCCATGACCCCCAATCCCTACGATGGCCGTGGCGCACGCAAACTGACCGAGCCGCCCAAGCCGCTGCACATCACCGAGCCAGAGGGCAAGAACTACACCATCGCGGGCAACACCATCAAGTGGCGCAACTGGGAGTTTCATGTGCGCATGGACCCGCGCGTGGGGCCGGTGTTCTCCACGGTGTCGTACAACGACAAGGGCGAGAAGCGCAAAATCATGTACGAAGGCGCACTGGGCGGCATGATTGTTCCCTATGGCGACCCGGACGTGGGCTGGTACTTCAAGGCGTATCTGGACTCGGGCGAGTACGGCATGGGCACCTTGACCTCGCCCATCGTGCGCGGGGTGGATGCGCCGGAAAACGCCGTCATGCTCCAGGCCACACTGGCTGAGTACACGGGCGAGCCTATCGACATTCCCAACGCCATTGCGGTGTTCGAGCGCTACGCTGGCCCCGAATTCAAGCACCAGGAACTGCTGGCTGAGGCCACACCGCGCAACACCAGCGTGGAGCGGCGCGAGCTGGTGGTGCGCTGGATTAGCACCATTGGCAATTACGACTACATCTTTGACTGGGTGTTTGCCGAAAACGGCATCATTGGCATCAATGCAGGTGCAACCGGCATTGAAGCCGTCAAGGGCGTGATGGCGAAAACCATGCAAGACCCCACCGCCAAGGAAGATACGCGCTACGGCACGCTGATTGACCACAACATCGTCGGCACAACGCACCAGCACATCTACAACTTCCGCCTGGATATGGACATTGATGGTGAGAACAACACCCTCACCGGCATTGACCCGGTGGTCAACCCCAGCAATGTTGGCCCACGTACCAGTGCGATGGAAATGGTGATGCTCACGGCCAACACCGAGCAGGAAGGTGCGCAGAAATTCGACCCCGGCACGGTGCGCCTGTTGAGCAATACCAACAAGCGCAACAAGGTGGGCAACCCTGTTTCGTACCAGTTGATTCCCTATGCAGGCGGCACGCACCCGGTGGCCAAGGGCGCAAACTTTGCCGCTGATGAGTGGATTTACAACCGCCTGCACTTCATGGACAAGCAGTTGTGGGTCACGCGCTACAAGGAAGATGAGCGCTATCCCGAGGGCAAATACTCCAACCGCTCTGACAGCGATACCGGCTTGGGCCAGTTCGTTGCGGACAACGAATCCATTGTGAACACCGACAACGTGGTCTGGCTGACTACCGGGACGACCCACATCGCCCGCTCGGAAGAATGGCCGATGATGCCCACCGAATGGGTGAATGTGCTGCTCAAGCCGTGGAACTTCTTCGATGAAACCCCCACCCTGGGGCTGAACCGCCCATTTGTGCCGCAAGACGCTGCGCCACAAACCAAATAAAAACCATTAAAACCATTACACAGGAGACAACACCATGCGTACTTTTGCTTCACAGCGCCGCGCCTGTGCCCTGGCTGCGGCGGGGTTGATGGCCATGATGGCCGCTACCACCGCCCAGGCCGCTGGCCTGCCTGACCCCGGTGACTACGCGCCCGCTCCGGCGGGGGCCACGGTGCTGGCCTTTTATGCCCAGCAGATGCGTGCCGACAAGCTGTATGACGGTGGCAACAAAGTGGTGGATGGCATGGGCCTGAAGATGGATGTGGCCGTGCTGCGTGCCATGCACTACTTCCAGTTGGGCGGCATGCCTGCGGATGTGGAGGTGATATTGCCGATGGCCCGCCAGCGCATCAGCTCGATGGGGTTCCGTGAGTCGGGCGTGGGCAACCTGAGCGTGGGGGCCACCATCTGGCCGTATTCGGACGATGCCACGGGCCACCACTGGGGCATTGCCTCGTACCTGAGCATGCCCACGGGGCAGCACCGTGACCAGGGCTTTGCCATCAGCGAAGACCGCTACGCCTGGGACATTGAAACTGGCTACATCATGCCCCTGGGCAAGCAGTGGTCGCTGGACTTGATTGGGCAATTGGAGTTCTACGGCAAAGACCGCACCACCTCCATCAAGCGTAAGCCCATGCTGACCGGTATCGCCCACCTGAGCTACCAACTCAACGACCAGACGAGCTTTGCCTTCTCGGTACGCCACACCACGGGCAAGCGCGAAACCCTGCACGGGGCCACGTTGACCGGCTCCAGCAGCGATACCAATCTGATGCTGACCTGGCAGCAGTGGCTGGGTGAGGCGAGCCAGCTCCAACTGCAATACCAGCGTGATGTGCGCGTGCGCAACAACGTTTCTGCGCACGGCGTGCAGTTGCGGCTGGTGCAGGTGTTTTGAACAGGCGATAAACCAAGGAGGAGGTGGACATGATGCAACTGGGGAAACATGGGGGACGAGCCGGTAAGCCGTGGGCAAGAAAGTGCCTCGGAGCACTGGCAGCGGTGGCTACAGCATTTGCCACAGCTGCGGCATGTGCTCAGCAGGCCAGTCCCCTGGTTATCACCTTTGCCGCGCAGGCCGGGCAGCAGGCGCTGCGTTGTGGCGAAGCGGTGCCGGGTCTGGGCAGCAGCGCGGCTACGGCGCAGGTGCGTGAGTTGCGCTTCTACGTCAGTGAAGTGGCGCTGCTGGATGCCCAGGGCCAGCCCGTCCCCCTGGAGTTACTGCCGGGTGCGTGGCAAGACCCGTCGGTGGCGCTGCTGGATTTGCTGGACAAGGGCGGCGCGTG
>CAZMMM010000272.1:0-3458 GCA_964567385.1 uncultured Comamonas sp. | reverse complement strand
CAATAAAGGGGAAGGTGACAAACACCGTGGCCAACACAATGCCGGGCACCGCAAAGATGATTTTGATGTCGTGCGCCATCAGCCACTGGCCAAGCCAGCCGTTGGCACCAAAGACCAGCACATACATCAGCCCCGCCACCACGGGCGAGATGGAAAACGGCAGGTCAATCAGCGTGGTTAAAAAGGCTTTGCCGCGAAACTCGTACTTGGCAATGCACCAGGCCGCTGCCACGCCAAACACCAGGTTCAGCGGCACGGCAATCACCGCAGTCAGCAAGGTGAGCCGGATGGCTGACCAGGCATCTGGCTCGCGCAGCCCTTCCAGGTAGGCCGCCCAGCCCTGGCGTAATGCCTCAGTAAAAACAGCGGCCAGGGGCAGTAGCAAAAACAGCAGCAAAAAGGCCAGCGCCAGGCCAATCAGCGTCCAGCGTACCCAGGGCGCTTCGGTGGTGCCCGCCCGCCTTTGGCGTGCGGGGGCGCTGGCCGCTGGGGCAGGGGCGGCTTTGGGCGCTCGTGCTGGCCCTGTGGTGGTGGTGCTGGCGGCGCTCATGCGGGCATCCCTGCGTGGCGGCGTTGCCAGGCTTGCAGCGCGTTGATGACCAGCAGCATCACAAAGGAGATGATGAGCATCACCACCGCGACGGCGGTTGCGCCTGCGTAGTCGTACTGCTCTAGCTTGCCGATGATGATGAGAGGGGTAATTTCAGAAACCATGGGCATATTGCCTGCAATAAAAATAACCGAGCCGTACTCGCCCACCGCCCGCGCAAAAGCCATGGCAAAGCCGGTCAGCAGCGCCGGGGTAATGGCGGGCAGGATGACGTAGCGAAACACCTGCCAGCGCGTTGCGCCCAGGCTGGTGGCGGCCTCTTCCAGCTCTTTTTCTGTGTCTTGCAGCACGGGCTGGACGGTGCGCACCACAAAGGGCAGGCCAATGAAAATCAGCGCAATCACAATGCCGTTGGGGTTAAAGGCCAGTTGAATGCCCAGCGGCTCAAACCACTGCCCCACCCAGCCATTGCCCGCCAGCAGTGCCGTGAGCGAAATGCCCGCCACCGCTGTAGGCAGGGCAAAGGGCAAATCCACCAGCGCGTCCACCAGCTTCTTGCCGGGAAAGCGGTAGCGCACCAACACCCAGGCAATCAGCAGGCCAAACACCAGATTGACGCAGGCAGCGATAAAGGATGCGCCAAACGTCAGCCGGTAAGAGGCCAGCACACGCGGCGCGGTCACGGCCTGCCAAAACTCGCCCCAGCTCAGGGTGAAGGTTTTGAACAGCAGCGCCGTTAGCGGGATGAGCACAATCACGCTCAGGTAAAACAAGGTGTAGCCCAGCGTCAGCCCAAAGCCGGGCAGCACGCGCTTGCGGCTGCGCCGGGGCGCTGGCGGCGGGGCGGCGGCAGTAACGGTCGTGGTAGCGGGGGCGGCAAGCGTCGTCATGAGAATGCTTTGCGCGACTGGCTTATTGGCCGGGGGTGTAGAGCTTGTCGAACTGGCCACCGTCGTTGAAGTGGACTTTCTGCGCCTCGCTCAAAGAGCCAAAGTATTTCGCCACGGTGAACTGCTGAATCGGCTTGAACAAGTCCGCGTGCTTTTGCAGCACGGCCTCAGAGCGTGGGCGAATGGCGTGTTGGGCCGCAATCTCTTGCGCCGCGTCAGAGTACAGATAGTCCAGATAGGCTTGCGCCAGCTCGCGGGCGGCTGGGCCTTTTTTCTCCACGGTGCGCTCCACAATGGCTACCGGGTTTTCTGCCGTGATGCTGACCGAGGGGTACACCGCATCCACCTTGCCCTTGCCAAACTCGCGCTCTACCGACACCACTTCGGACTCAAAGGTAATCAGCACATCGCCAATATTGCGCTGCAAAAAGGTGGCCGTGGCATCGCGCCCGCCCTTGGCTAGCACCGGCACGTTTTTGTAAAGCTGGCCGACAAACTCTGCCGCCTGGGCATCCGTGCCGCCTTTTTCCAGCACCGAACCCCAAGCGCCCAGATAGGCGTAGCGGCCATTACCGCCGGTTTTGGGGTTGACGACGATGACCTTGACATCCGGGCGGGTCAGGTCGCCCCAGTCCTGGATGTTCTTGGGATTGCCCTGGCGCACCAGAAACAGCATGGTCGAAGTGGTGGGCGAAGCATCATGCGGAAAGCGCTGCGCCCAGTCCTTGGCAACTACGCCGTTGTCGGCCAGAAACTGCACGTCGGTAGTCGTGTTAAAGGTGACGACATCCGCCGCCAAGCCATCATTGACCGCCCGCGCCTGGGCGCTGGAGCCGCCGTGCGCCTGGTCTATCTTCAGCGTGGTTCCGGTGGTTTGTTGGTAGTGGGCGATAAAGGCGGTGTTGTAGTCTTTGTAGAACTCCCGCGCCACGTCATACGAGACATTGAGCAAGCCATTGGCCTGCGCAGCGGCCAGGCCGCTGGCGCTCAAGGCCAGGGCGGCCAGCAGGGATTTGATGGGGGCTTTGATCGGGGTGGTGAAAGAGGGGCGCATGGCAATCAACTCCGGCAATGGTTGGAAAGGAGTTGGATTATGCGAAGCGTTTCTTAGATTGAAAAGGAATATATTTTACTTAATTCATTATTTTTAGTTATTAGAAGGCAGGCTTTTCAGTGGTGTAGCCCTTTAAGCCAAAAAAACCCGCCTGGTGCTCCAAGGCCTCCAGGCGGGTTTTTTAATGCAACAGGATGAAGAGACGAGGCCGTTCAAGGTGCTGATATGAAATGAAAATTCAGCCCCGTCTCTCCACCGTGCAAGCGGTGGCTGGCGCGGGCTTACTTGTCAGCGTCAGTAGCGGCTTCGGTAGCGGCCTTCACAGCGTCATCAGCGGCTTGCTTGGCAGCGTCCAGAGCGTTGCCCAGGCCTTCTTTGGCGGCGCTGGCGGCATCGGTCACGCTTTCAGCGGCGGCGGCAGCGGTGTCTTTAGCGGCATCTACGGTTTCGGCAGCGGTTTCTTTGGCAGCATCTACAGCTTCGCTGGCAGCGGTGGCGGCGTTATCGGCGGCTTCTTTGGCAGCGTCTACAGCGGTTTCTGCCGCATCCTTGGTAGCGTCTACGGCTTCAGCAGCGGTTTCTTTGGCGGCTTCAGCAGCTTTGGCAGCAGCTTCTGCGGCATCTTTAGTAGCTTGCTGGGCGGCTTCGGCAGCTTTGTCAGCGGCTGCGGGGGTTTCTACCTGAGGGGCAGGAGCGGGGGCTGCTGCTGGCTCTTCTTTTTGGCCACAGGCGGCCAGGGCGGCAGCGGCAATCACGGTGGCGAGCAAAGCGGATTTATTCATGGCAAGTATTCCTTCAAGCAAAGAGAGACAAAAAATACGCAGCCACCAAGGGCTGCGCTGCATGCGGGCAGTGTAAAGGCCCGTGCCAACCCTTAGCGGCTTCACAAGTGCTTAACGCCTCTGCAAAGGTTTGGGTTGACAAGTTTTTTTATTTTTTCAAGCCCGCTCGCTGTCTGCCCAGC
>CAZMMM010000271.1:0-3473 GCA_964567385.1 uncultured Comamonas sp. | reverse complement strand
AAAAACAGGCGGTAGCGCATGGGGCAATCTCCTGTGCAAAAACGGTGGGTGGCCTAGCCTTGGGCCTGTTGTTCAAGCAGCGCCTGCCAAGTGTCAGCAGCAAAGCCAATGGTGACGCTGCCATCCGGCCATTGCACCACGGGGCGCTTGATGGCGCTGGGCTGCTCAGTGAGCCATTGCGCGGCGCTGGCGGCATCGGTAATGGTGGCTTGGCCCTCAGCACCCAGCTTGCGCCAAGTTTGGCCTTGGCGGTTGAGCAGTTTGTCCCAGGCTACGGATTGCTGCCAGGTGGTGATTTGCTCCAGGCTGGGGGGCTGCTTTTTGAAGTCGTGAAAGCTGTAATCCACGCCTTGGGCGGTGAGCCACTGGCGGGCTTTTTTCACGGTGTCGCAGTTGCTGATACCAAACAGCGCGATGGTGGGGGAGGAAAACTTAGTCATACCCGCCATGATGGCATGCTTTGCTGCGCGACAATCGCGCCCTTATGCAAAGTACAGAATTTACCTCTTTGGCGCAGTGGCTGGCGTATTGTGAGCAGCTGCACCCTGAAAACATCAGTCTGGGGCTGGAGCGTGTGCGTACTGTGGCCCAGCGTATGCAGCTGGCCATGCGCTGCCCGGTGATTACCGTGGCAGGCACCAATGGCAAGGGTTCCACCTGCGCCATGCTGGAAGCGGTGGCCTTGCAGGCGGGCTATAAGCCGGGGGTCTATACCTCGCCGCATTTGGTGCATTTTGAAGAGCGCTGCCGCATCCATGGCGAAATTGCCCAGGCGGATGACTTTCTGCCCCACTTTGCCGCTGTGGAGGCCGCCCGCTTGCAAGGCGAGCCGGTACAGCTCACCTACTTTGAATTCACCACGCTGGCGATTTTGCAGATGCTCAGTCAGGCGCAACTGGATGTGGTGATTCTGGAAGTGGGGCTGGGTGGCCGCCTGGATGCCACCAACATCATTGATGCCGATTGCGCCATCATCACCAGCGTGGATATTGACCATACTGGCTTTCTTGGCCACGACCGCGAAAGCATTGGCCGCGAGAAGGCGGGCATCATGCGAGCAGGCCGCCCGGTGGTGGTCAGCGACCCCGTACCGCCGCAAAGCGTGCTGGATTACGCGGCTGAAATTGGGGCGCAGCTATGGCGCTTTGGCGAAGATTTCAACTACAGCGGCGATGCCCAGCAATGGGCTTGGGCGGGGCGGGGGCGGCGTTATGCCGGGCTGTCCTACCCGGCACTGCGCGGAGCCAATCAGTTGGTGAACGCAGCGGGCGTGCTGGCCGCCTTTGAGGCTTTGCGCGAGCAAGTGCCCGTCACCGCGCAAGCCGTGCGCACCGGGCTGGCCATGGTGGAGCTGCCCGGGCGCTTTCAGGTGATTGCGGGCGAGCCGGTGCTGGTGCTGGATGTGGCGCACAACCCGCATTCGGTGGCGGCGCTGGCGGCCAATTTGGGCGCAATGGCGGGGGCGAGTTTTCCCACCACCCACGCCGTATTTGGCGCAATGGCCGATAAAGACTTGGCTCCCATGCTAGAGAAAATCAGCCCCTTGATGGACCGTTGGTACTTCACCGACCTGCCCATTGAGCGGGCCGCCCGTGCGGTGGATTTGCAGCGCCAATGGTGTGCCATCGACCCCAATGCCGCCCCACCCGAGGCCCAGCCGCCCGCGCTGGATAGCACTGAGCAGGGTGCGCCCGTGCATCTATCGGTGCGCCGCGTCAAAGGGGCGGCAGAGCCTGCCGCGCCTGCGCCTTTGGCGCCGCATTCCAAGTACAGCAGCGTGTATGCCCACCCCCAACAGGCTTTGGATGCGGCGCTGGCAGCAGCGGGGCCGACTGATAGAATCGTCATTTTTGGCTCTTTCTATACCGTGGGCGCTATTCTTGAACAAGGTAAGCCCCGTTTGCAGGCCAAGCATTTGGGCTAAACGCCCACGCAACTGATTTCAAATGGCTTTTTTAAAATTTCCGTGGTTTGGGCAACGCAAGCCAGAGCGCGAGGCCGCAGCCCCTGCGCGCAGTGCGCGGGCTACAGCACAGGCACAAACCGTAGAGCAGCTGCGCTTACGAGCGCGCCATCGTTTGATGGGCGCTGCATTTTTGGTCGTGGCGGGGGTGATTGGCTTTCCGCTGTTGTTTGAGTCTCAGCCACGGCCGATTCCAGTGGATATTCCCATTGAAATTCCGGGGCAGGAAACCGTAGCGCCCCTGGTGGTAGAGAGCAGCAGCCCGGTGGTTGTGGCTCAAGCAGACGGGCAGACGGGCAGTAACCACGGCCTGGATGATGGTGAAACCCTGGTGACGCCAGCTGCCCCGCCCAAAGTGCCGGCACCACCGCGCTTGGTACCTGAGCCGCCTAAGCCCGTGGCCAAGCCTGAGCCTAAGCCTGAGCCAGCGCCTAAGCCTGAGCCCAAACCGGCACCTAAGCCGGAACCCAAGCCTGAGCCGAAACCCGCTCCAAAACCAGAGCCTAAACCGGTACCTAAGCCAGAGCCCAAGCCTGAACCCAAGCCGGCACCTAAACCCGAGCCAAAGCCAGCTCCAGCCCCAGCCAAGCCTGCGGTGGATGAGGCTGCCCGTGCACGCGCTTTGCTGGAAGGGCGGGCCACGGCGGCCGCCACGCCAGCGGCTGCACCTGCTGCAGCCACTACCCGTTTTGTGGTGCAAGTGGGCGCTTTTGCTGACGGCATTAAGGCTGCCGAGGTGCGCAGCAAGCTGCAAGGTGCGGGTTTGAAGGCGTTTACCCAGAACGTCAACACCCAGGCGGGCGCTCGTACCCGTGTGCGTGTGGGGCCATTCAACAGTCGGGCCGAGGCAGACCAGGCGGCAAGCCGCGTTCAAGCATTGGGCTTGCCTGCATCGGTGCAAACCCAATGACGGTGGTGGTGCAGCAGCAGCCCTTGTTTTAACCTTGCCTGTTATGGATGCTGTTCTTTCCAACGCGGCCACCCTGGATGCTGTTGTGCTGGGGGTGGCGCTGCTATCCATGCTGCTGGGGGCATGGCGGGGCATGGTGTATGAGCTGATGTCTCTGGCGGGCTGGGTGGTGGCATTTTTTGCGGCGCGTTGGTTATGGCCGCAGCTGTGGCCTTATGCGGCCGATTACCTGCAAGCCTGGCCCGTGGCATGGTCTTATCCTTTGGGCTTTTTGGTGTCGTTTGTGGTGCTGAGTTTTTTGTGGTCTAGCTTTGCAGCGCTGGCTAAAAAGCTGATTGTTTTAGCAGGTATGCGCCCGGTAGATAGGGTGTTTGGCGCAGGCTTTGGCCTGGCGCGCGCTGCGGTGTTGCTGCTGGGGCTAACGATTGTGGTGCAGGCCAATGGCTGGCATGGCAGCACCTGGTGGCAGCAGTCTTACGCTGCGCCGTGGTTGCAAGCCGCCACTGCCCAGTTGCTGCCTGCCTTGCCCCAGTCTTTGGGGCGCTGGATTCCGATAGGTGCTGTTGTGGGGCCTTAGTTCAAACCAAACAAAGACCGTGG
>CAZMMM010000270.1:0-3480 GCA_964567385.1 uncultured Comamonas sp. | reverse complement strand
ATGACCTCGCACCCTGAAAGGGTGTCAACCCATGCCTTGAAGGCTTCCACGTTCAGGAAGGGCTGGGGGTTTTTACGCGCCTGCAAACGCGCAACGGCGCTGTCGAGGTCTTTGCGCAGCAGCAAAATATCTAGCATGATGGAAAAAAAGGGGAGAAAAGGAGAAACCCCCCAATTGTGCCGCGAATGACGGGCTTGCCTGGCCAGCGGGCTAACATTGCCGTGTAAGAGCGCTAACACGCTCAAAGAAAACTACAAGCAGGAGTCTGACCCCATGTTTTACGTCTTTGGCATCAACGGCCCCATGTACCAAGGCTCGCATGAGCGCCTGAGCCAAATTGCCTCGGTGCGCAGCGCCCAGCGCCCCGCCGGGTTGCGCAGCAATGCGGGCGATGTGGAATCACGCGAAGCACAGGCCCGCCAAGCAGCAGTGCAGCAAAAAGAGCCTGACCAACCCAGCCCCACTTATGGCCGCCCCGCCGCCCAGCGCGTAGCTGCCGCCTACCAGGGCACAAAAGAAGGGCCGAAAGAGCAGCGCCAGCCCCTGAAAACCGTGGCCGATGTGATGACCCACGGCGCTTTGACCATCAGCCCCCGCAGCACGGTAGAAGAGGCGTGGAGCATTCTTAGCCGCCACAAAGTGGGGCAAATGCCTGTGCTTGGTGATGACGGGCGTGTGCTTGGCCTGCTGCTGCGTGCTGATATTGCGCCCCCGAGCCTAAGCAACAGCCTGGCCCCGGCGCTGGCACAGCGCAGGGTGAATGAAGTCATGCTTACCCCCGTGCCCGCCGTGGCCAAAGATACGCTTTTGCGCCGCTTGGCCTATGTGCTTTTGGATACCGGCTTGCCTGGCCTGCCCGTCGTAGAGGATGGGGGAGAGGTGGTGGGTTTTGTCAGCCGCACCGACATTTTGCGTGCCGTTGCGGCTGACCCACCTTTGGATTTGTGGGGCTAGGCAGGCCAGCTAGCGCGGCATGGGCGGTGTACTTTCTACAATCCCCAGCCATGCATTCCTCACACCTGCCAGACCTAACCCCCCCCCTCTCACCCCACTTGCCCGCAGACCACCCCTTGCTGCGCGGCCTCAACCCTGAGCAACTTGCCGCCGTCACCTTACCGCAAGGCCATGCGCTGATTTTGGCGGGCGCTGGCTCGGGCAAGACGCGGGTGCTCACCACCCGCATTGCCTGGCTGCTGCACACCGGGCAGGCCAGCGCGGGCAATATCATGGCCGTCACCTTCACCAACAAGGCCGCCAAAGAGATGCAGGCACGCCTGGCCACGCTGGTTCCCTTCCAACTGCGCGGCATGTGGATGGGCACGTTCCACGGCCTGTGCAACCGCCTGCTACGCGCCCACCACCAGGCGGCGGGGCTGGCGGCCACCTTCCAGATTCTGGATGTGCAAGACCAGCAAGCGGCCATCAAGCGCCTGCTCAAGCAGCACAACATCGATGCTGAGCGCTTCCCGCCCAAGCAGCTGGCCTGGTTCTTTGCCAGTTGCAAAGAAGACGGCCTGCGCCCCAAGGATGTCGTCGCCACCAACCCCGAAATGCAGCAAAAAGTGGAGCTCTACCAGCTCTACGAAGACCAATGCCAGCGCGAAGGCGTGGTTGATTTTGCCGAGCTGCTGCTACGCGCCTACGAGCTGCTGCGCGACCACCACGCCCTGCGTCAGCATTACCAGCAGCGTTTTCGCTACCTGCTGGTCGATGAGTTTCAAGACACCAACCGGCTGCAATACCAATGGCTAAAACTGCTGGCGGGCGAGAGCGAAGGCGGGCACATCATTGGCAGCACCAGCGTGCTGGCCGTGGGTGATGATGACCAAAGCATCTACGCCTTCCGTGGTGCGCGGGTGGGCAATATGCAAGACTTTCTGCGCGAATTTAAGGTGCAGCACCACATCAAGCTAGAGCGCAATTACCGCAGCCACGGCCATATCCTGGACTGCGCCAACGCCCTGATTGAGCACAACAGCCAGCGCCTGGGCAAAAACCTCAGCACCGATCAGGGCGCGGGTGAGCCGGTGCGCATCCAGCAAACCCCCACCGACCTGGACGAAGCCCGCTGGCTGGTGGAAGAGGTGCAAGCCCTGACCCGCCAAGACGGCCTCCAGCGCCAGGAAATTGCCGTGCTCTACCGCAGCAACGCCCAAAGCCGCGTGATTGAAAGCCGCCTGTTTAACGCCGGTATCCCCTACCGCGTGTATGGCGGCATGCGCTTTTTTGAACGCGCCGAGGTTAAACACGCCCTGGCCTATCTGCGCCTGCTGGAAAATCCCCAGGACGACACCAGCTACACCCGCGTTGTCAACTTCCCCACCCGTGGCATTGGTACGCGCAGCCTGGAAAGCCTGCAACAGCAAGCCCGCCAAGCCGGATGCAGCCTGCACGATGGTGCCAGCCTGGTCAGCGGCGCAGCCGGAGCCAAGCTGCAAGGCTTTAACGCCCTGCTCGATGTCATGCGCGAAGCTGTCGCTGGGCAAAGCCTGGGCGAGACCATTGCCCACGTCCTGCAAGCCAGCGGCTTAGAAGCCCACTACCAAGCCGATAAAGAAGGCCAAGAGCGCCTGGAAAACCTGCAAGAACTTATCCGCGCCGCTGAAAGCTTTGTGCTGCAAGAAGGCTTTGGCAAAGATGCCATCGCCCTGCCGCTGGATGAAACCGCAGCAGCAGTAACAACAGCGACAGCCGCAGCCGTAGATTTAGAAACGGGCGAAACCCTCTCCCCCCTGCAAGCCTTCTTGGTACACGCCGCACTAGAGGCGGGCGACAACCAAGCCCAAGCCGGGCAGGATGCGGTGCAGCTCATGACCGTCCATGCCAGCAAGGGCTTGGAATTTGACGCGGTATTTATCGTTGGCCTGGAAGAGGGGCTATTCCCCCACGACAACGCCCTGAGCGATAAAGATGGCCTGGAAGAAGAGCGCCGCCTGATGTACGTCGCCATTACCCGCGCCCGCCAGCGCCTCTACCTTAGCCACGCCCACAGCCGCATGTTGCACGGGCGCACCAGCTTTAACCTGCCCAGCCGCTTTTTGGATGAGCTGCCGCCCCACTGCCTGCACCACCTGCTGGGCACGGCGGGCTTTGCCAAGCTGGAGCGTAGCGATTACGTGCGGGGCGGTGGCGGGGGGGGCATCAGCTCTGGTGCGCAGAATTTTGCCCATAGCTTGTTGGAGAAGGCTGCTGCTGCCCCAGTTGGCTCAGCCGCAGCGGGTAGTGGTACAGCGCTGCGCAAAGGCCAGCAAGTGTTTCATGCCAAGTTTGGCGAGGGGCAGGTGCTGGCGGTGGAAGGGCAGGGCGCAGATGCGCGGGCGCATATCCACTTTGTGCGGCATGGGGCGAAGTGGTTGGCCTTGGGGATTGCGAAGTTGACGGTGGTGGAGTGAGTGTTCCGAATTTTGGCTTTTACTTTTCGCCTGTTTTTTTAGATGGGGTGGGGTTTTTATGCCGTTAGTCGGGTTTCGCCCCGACGGG
>CAZMMM010000269.1:0-3483 GCA_964567385.1 uncultured Comamonas sp. | reverse complement strand
CGCTCAAGCAAGGCGTTTAAGCGAAGAGAGCCTATATGCAGCAAGCAGCAGCCACAGCCAAGGCCGCTATCCAGCGCCTGGACTACCACGCCCCGGCCTACTGGATTGATACGGTAGAGCTGACCTTTGACCTGGACCCGGCCAAAAGCCGCGTCCTGAACAAGATGCGCCTGCGCCGCAACCCCGATGTCCCCGCCCAGGCGCTGCGTCTGGATGGCGAGGGCTTGAACCTGGCGCGGGTGCTGGTCAACGGCAGCGGCACCTCATTCAAGCTCGATGGCGAGCAACTGGTGCTAGAAAACCCTGTCTGGCCTCTACGTCAGCCAGAACACCTTCTTCACCCAATGCGAGGCCGAGGGCTTCCGCCGCATCACCTACTTCCTAGACCGCCCCGATGTCATGGCCAGCTACAGCGTGTTGCTACGCGCTGACAAGGCCGCCTACCCCGTGCTGCTGTCCAACGGCAACCTGGTAGAAAGCGGGGATTTGGAAGATGGCCGCCACTTCGCCCGCTGGGTGGACCCGCACAAAAAGCCCAGCTACCTATTCGCCCTGGTGGCGGGCAAGCTGGTGGCGCGTGAGCAAAAAATCACCAGTCGCGCCGGTAAAGAGCATTTGTTGCAAGTCTGGGTGCGCCCCGGCGACTTGGGTAAAACCGAGTACGCCATGCGCTCCCTGATGCACTCCATCGTCTGGGATGAGGCGCGTTTTGGCCTGAGCCTGGATTTGGAGCGCTTCATGATTGTCGCCACCAGCGACTTCAATATGGGCGCAATGGAAAACAAGGGTTTGAACATCTTCAACACCCGCTATGTGCTGGCGAACCCGGCCACTGCCACCGATGCCGACTTTGCCAATGTGGAGTCGGTGGTGGGTCACGAGTACTTCCATAACTGGACGGGCAACCGCGTCACCTGCCGCGACTGGTTCCAGCTCTCGCTCAAAGAGGGGCTGACGGTGTTTCGCGACCAGGAGTTTTCCATGGACATGGCGGGCAGCCCCTCAGCGCGTGCCGTCAAGCGCATTGAGGATGTGCGCCTGCTGCGTACCGTGCAGTTTGCCGAGGATGCAGGCCCTATGGCCCACCCCGTGCGCCCCGATAGCTATGTGGAAATCAACAACTTCTACACCGTCACCATCTACGAAAAAGGCGCGGAAGTGGTGCGTATGCAGCACAACCTGGTCGGGCGCGAAGGCTTTGCGCAGGGCATCAAGCTGTATTTCGAGCGCTTTGATGGCCAGGCCGTCACCTGCGACGATTTTGTGCAGTGCATGGCTGATGCCAATCCGCAAAGCCCGCTGGCGCAGCACCTGGAAGCCTTCAAACGCTGGTACAGCCAAGCCGGTACGCCGCGCCTGGCCGCCAGCGGGGTGTATGACGCTGCCGCGCAGACCTATACCCTGACCCTGCGCCAAAGCTGCCCAGCCACCCCTGGGCAGGCCGAGAAGCAGCCCTTCGTCATCCCCGTCACCCTGGGGTTGCTGGATGCCCAAGGCGCGGCACTGCCCCTGCACCTCGATGGTCAAGACTGCGGCACTGAGCACACCTTGGTGCTGACCGAGGCCGAACAAAGCTGGGTATTCAGTCAAGTGGGCAGCGCCCCCGTGCCCTCGCTGCTGCGCAACTTTAGCGCCCCCGTCCTGCTGGATGACGGCTTGACCGAGGCCGAGCTGCTCATCCAACTAGCGCACGACGGCAACGCCTTCAACCGCTGGGAAGCCGGTCAGCGCCTGCTGCTGGGCTGTGCTCTGCAAGCCTTGGCGGGCACGGATGTCAATAGCGCACATCCTCTGCCCGAAAGCGTCTTGCAAGCCCTGCGTGCCGTACTGCATAACGCTGGCTTGGATGCCGCCTTCAAAGAGCTGGTGCTGCATCTGCCCTCAGAAACCTACATCGCAGAAAAGTTGGTGGAGCAAGGGCAGGCGGTGGACCCCCAACGCATCCACGCTGTGCGCGAAGCCATGCGCCTGCAGCTGGCCGTGCAACTGCAAGCCGACTGGCAGCAAGCCTATGAAAGCTGCGCGGACACCGGCGCTTACCAGCCTGACCCGGTGAGCGCAGGCCGCCGCGCCTTGGCAGGCATGGCCTTGTCCATGCTGTGCCTGGCAGCGCAGGCTGAGGGCGATAGCGTCTGGCCGGGCAAAGCCTACCAGCGCTTCAAAACGGCGGGCAATCTGACCGAGCGCATCAGCGCCTTGAACGCCCTGCTGCACAGCCGCAGCCCGCTGGCCGAACCAGCGCTAGAGCGCTTTTACCAAATCGCCAAGGGCGAAGCGTTGGTGCTGGATAAATGGTTTGCCCTGCAAGCCCTGCGCCCAGACCACCAGGGCGATGTGCTGCCCGCCGTCAAAACCCTGATGAAGCACCCCGACTTCCTGCTTAAAAACCCCAACCGTGCGCGTAGCCTGGTGTTCAGCCTGTGCAGCGCCAACCCTGGGGCATTGCACCGCGCTGATGGTGCGGGCTATACCTTCTGGAGTGAGCAGGTGCAGACGCTGGATGCCATCAACCCGCAAATTGCCGCCCGCCTGGCACGAGCGCTAGACCGCTGGCAAACCCTGGCAGAACCTTACCGCAGTGCTGCTCAGCAAGCCTTGCAGCTGGTGGCCGCCAACGACAAGCTCTCCGCCGATGTGCGCGAAGTATTGCAACACGCCCTGGCAAGCGCCCAAGAGGAAGAAGCCAGCGCTGCACCCAGCGATATTTGAAGAACTGTGTCCCCCAAAGACCTCAAGAAAGACCCTTACCATGACCCGTCGTGACAGCCTACGCCGTGACAGCTTGACCCGTTACCTGGTTGAAAAGCAGCATGTCGATGGCCACATCCCCCCCCAACTGCGCCTGCTGATTGAAATCGTCGCCCGTGCCTGCAAACGCATCAGCTTTGCCGTCAACAAAGGCGCGTTGGGCGAAATCATGGGCAACGCTGGCAGCGAAAACGTGCAAGGCGAAGCCCAGAAAAAACTCGACATCATCGCCAACGAAACCCTGATTGAAGCCAACGAATGGGGTGGCCATCTGGCCGCCATGGCCAGCGAAGAGATGGAAACCATCTACGTCGTGCCCAACCGCTACCCCCAGGGCGAATACCTGCTGCTGTTTGACCCACTGGACGGCTCCAGCAACATTGATGTCAACGTCAGCATTGGCACTATCTTCAGCGTGCTAAAAAAACCCGAAGGCCACCCCGGCGTGGACCAAGCGGACTTCTTGCAAGCGGGTTGCCAGCAAGTGGCGGCGGGCTATTGCATCTATGGCCCACAAACCACCCTGGTGCTGACCGTGGGCGATGGCGTGGCCATGTTCACCCTTGACCGCGAGCAAGGTTCCTTCATCCTCACCGAAGAAAGCGTGCGCATCCCCGAGGACACCAAGGAATTTGCCATCAACATGAGCAATATGCGCCACTGGGAAGCCCCCATGCAGCGCTACATTGAAGAATGCCTGCAAGGTGAGGAAGGCACACGCGGCAAAAACTTCAA
>CAZMMM010000268.1:2869-3493 GCA_964567385.1 uncultured Comamonas sp. | reverse complement strand
TTGGTGGTGGCGCTCAAAGTGCAAACCGCTAGGGGTGACGATGCCAAACAGCGATTGCAAAGGCGCAAAAGAGACAGAGGCTTGCGTGGTTTGCGTCAGTCCAGGGCTAGGGCGGCGCTGCAAATTGGCTTCGTATTGCGAAGGAACACCATAGCCCACCGTGGCTACACTTTGCCCTAGGCTAGTCGAGTGGGTGGGCAGGTTGAGGATATTGGGGTCACCGCCCTCAGCAGGCACGGGGTTGGATTGCGCCAGGGCAATCGGGGCGGCTGCACCGGCTGCGGCTGTAGCAAAGGCATTGCGCAAAAAGTTGCGGCGGCCTTTTTTGCTTTCAGCAACCACGGTTTTAATGCCCTCTTGCGATAAAAAATGCTCAGGGGCTTTGAGCACTCGCCCGCTGGGCTCGGAGGAATAGGAAGTCAAGGCTGCACCTCTTGAAGTCTTGCTGATGGAGTAGAAAAGTCAAAGGCAAAAGCACAGGCTGCTCTACGGGCTAGCCTTAGTACCTCAATGCGCTGTGACTTGGAACGTAAAGTTATTTGAATTTGTAATAGTCACGATTGAGCACTGCGGCTACTGCCGTGACCTCCTCGGGAAAGAACCCAAGATTTAGCTCTGAATTGC
>CAZMMM010000268.1:0-2850 GCA_964567385.1 uncultured Comamonas sp. | reverse complement strand
AAATTTTTGGGCATGGCACTGGGCGCATTTACCTTCAGCAATGAGCTTTTCACCCAAAACGAGATCTGCGCCTTTAAAAATTTCAGGCTCGGCGTGCACTGTGAAGGTCAGCCCAAAAGACAAACCAAGCGCAGCCAAGCAAGCTGTGATAGTCCGCATATGTCTCCCCTTTTATAGTTAAAGGCATCTTTATGGTCTGCTTGAGCCGCACAAAGATGCCTGTGAAGCGCCCTCTTATTACTTAGCGCCGTCCAAGATCCACTTGGCCAAGGTCAGGATGTCTTCGTCAGAGACTGCGGCCTGTGCAGGCATGGGGATTTGGCCCCATTTGCCCACACCACCAGCCTTGATGCTCTTGGCCAGCTCGGCGGGATCCATACCTTCGTACTTCTTGGCTACATCGCGGTAAGCGGGGCCAATCACTTTTTTCTCCACTTGGTGGCAAGCGGTACAAGCTTTCTTGGTTGCCAAGTCCATGCTCGCATGTGCAGGTAGCACAGCGGCGGCGGCAAGCACTACAGCAGTAGCGATAGCTTTCATAGTCAAACTCCTCAAAATTTCATATCAGCACCGGTGAATATAGCATTCCATCATACAAATAGACGCAAATGACTATATGGGGGTTTGCCCGAAAGCCTTATCGGCCAAATAAATTGTAATTTTAAGAAATGAAAATCATTATCATTTATCGTTTGAAGCAGTACTGTTACTACAGCTTTTTACGCCCTTGCTCTAGTCGCTGCTCTAAATAAGGGCCGTAAAAATCAGGCTGGTAAGCACCTTCCATGCGCTCAGCCACCTCAACCCCTCCTGTGCCAAAAAACAACACTGTTGGGGCGATCGTGACCTTCCAATGCCGTATCAAAGCATCGTGGGTGCTTGCCTGACCCGCAAAGTCCAGCACTTCGGCTGAAGAGCGCATATCCACCTGCACGATGGTCTGCCCTTCACGCCACAAAGGGGCTAGGTAGGATGCACGTGCTACCCGGCAATAAGCACAGCCGTGCAGACTAGCCATTACCACTAGGACTTGCCCTTTGCTGACAGCCGTTTGCAGCTCCTCTTGCAAAGAGCGGGCTGCTGGCAACTTGGCATCCTTTTGTGCTCTGACAGGCAGGCTGGCACTCACGAGCAGCCCCATCGCGCCTGCACGTATCCATTCGCGTCGACTACACTGCCTAGCTGGCATAGCTTTCTCCTTGCAAAAAAGCGCCCGAGGGCGCTGGTGTTTATGCTTAACGCCCGCTCAAGTATTCGGCAACAGCAGCCATTTCCAGGGGGGTCATTTTTTCCGTAATGGCAAACATCACCGCGTTATCGTTGGTACGCTTGCGGTCGTGGAATTGTTGCAGCTGGCTCTCAATATAGGCCGCAAACTGCCCTGCCAAGCGGGGCAAGGACTCCGTACCGGTAGCATCCACGCCATGACAGGAGGCACAGGCGGGAACGCCGCTGAAGCGGTTGCCATGCTGGTAGATATATTCACCCACTGCTGCCAAGGACTTGTCTTTTACCTCTTCAGACACTGGGGTCTGCTTTTCGTAGAACTTGCCCAAAGCCACCATCTCTTCGGGGGTGAGCTTGGCCACCATCTCAGCCATGGCGGAGCTTTGGCGCTCGCCTGACTTGAACTGCTCCAGCTGCTTGGCGGTGTACTCCCAATGCTGGCCCGCCAGACGCGGGAAAGCCTCACTACCAGACTCACCCGTTGCGCCGTGGCACAGGAAGCAGACCCCAGAGACAATTTTTTGTGCTCTGGCCTCGTCCACCTCTTGGGCTTGCAAGGGAGCAACCGCCGTCCCCACCAGCAGAGCAGCCAAAGGGAGGAAGCGGGTAAGCGTACGCGTCATGGTTTTCATTCTCTCTATCCTTAAAAACACGGCAAATACTTACACCAGCATTCGCCGACACCTCTGTTCTATGTTTTTACAGTCTCAAGCCCCTGCACTCAAGGGCGCAGATAGACATAACCTTCCTTGGCCTGCAGGCGCGCCACCTCGGCCACGCCAGAGGGAATGACCTTGGCCTCCATCATCAGCTTGTCGTCGCTCAGCTTGCGGGCCGTCAGCGTATTTTTGCAAACGCGAAAATCCACCCCTTTGGCCACTAAATCTGCCACGCTGCCAGAGAAGGGCTGCTCCATCTGGTTGGTTGCTCCGTCAAGCAAGAAATCAATGCCCAAGCCGTGGGTGACCACCACAATCTTGGTATCTGGCTCGGCAGCCAAATGATTGCGGATATTGGCAATCGCGCGTGACGCTTGGGGAATGCCCTCGCTCAGGTGATATACCACCTTGACTTCCTGGGCCCAGGCGCTGGCCAAAGCCACCGTCAAGCCCACGGCCAGAGCCGCTTTTTTCAGAATACGCATGCTTGTCTCCTTACTTCACACATGTTCTTATGTGCGGATAAATTGTTTGAATAGGCGGCATAAATCCGCCCAAAAGCAATCATAACCGCCCACCTGCCTTCTAAGCCTTAGCAGCTGGAGCATCAGCCTTGGCCTGATGGGCCATGCCAGAGCACACCGCTTTACAAATATCGGCAATGTCCTGATTGGCGATTTGGTAAAAAATCTGCACTCCCTCGCGCCGCCGCGACAGCACACCGCCCTTGTATAAAGTGTTCAGGTGCTGGGACATATTGGGCTGGGTGGCTGTAATCTCACTGAGCAGCTCGCCCACATTTTTCTCCCCCTGGCATAAAGCACTGATGATGCGCAGCCGTATTGGCGCAGACATCACGCGAAACAGCTCCGCGGCCTTCTCAAACTTTGCATCATCGTCCCCATGCGCATCGGCTTGGGTTACAGCAGCGTTCAGCTTGGTCATAAATACGGTCACTTATCCT
>CAZMMM010000267.1:0-3499 GCA_964567385.1 uncultured Comamonas sp. | reverse complement strand
GGTGGCCGTCAACCTCGACCAGAAGCAGCCCGGCTTCCCTGAGCATGTGCTGCCCCAGTACCTGGAAAGCATCGGGGTGGAGTACCACATTGAAAACCAGGACACCTACAGCGTGGTCAAACGCGTGATTCCTGAAGGCAAAACCACATGCAGCCTGTGCTCGCGCTTGCGCCGCGCTATTTTGTACTCGGTGGCCGACCGCCTCAAATGCAACAAGCTGGCGCTGGGGCACCACCGCGACGACATTGTGCAAACGCTGATGCTCAATATGTTCTACGGCGGACGCATGAAGGGCATGCCGCCCAAGCTGGTTAGTGACGATGGCAAGCACATGGTCATTCGCCCGCTGTGCTATGTGCGCGAGCAGGACATCAAGCGCTGGGCGGAATACCAAGAGTTCCCCATCATCCCCTGCAATCTGTGCGGCAGCCAGGAGGGCTTGCAGCGCGTTATCGTCGGCGACATGCTGCGCGACTGGGAGAAAAAATTCCCAGGCCGCATTGAAAGCATGTTCCGCGCCATGGGGCATATCGTCACCACCCATATGATGGACCCCAAGCTGCACGACTTTGCCAACGCCAGCACCACCGGCATAGCCACCCCTGAGGGTGATACCGCGTTTGACTACGACGAGCTACCCCTGGTACCCAGCGAAGAAGGTGTGGATGCTGCGCCCAAGCCCAAAGGGCTGCAAGTGGTAAAAAGCAAGGCGGCAGTGGCATAAATCTAGCAGTGCAAGGAGTAGTCTCATGACCGTAATCACCCGTGCTATCACCCGTGCCTGTGGCGCTTTGGCCCTGTGTTTGGGGGCATTGAGTTTGGGCGGCTGCGTGACTGCGCCCTCTAGCATCATTAGCAATGTGCAGTCCTTTGCCCAGATGCAGCAGGTAGAGCTGCCCGCGACCTATCGGCTGGAGGTGCTGCCCTCGCAAATGCAGGAGGCCAGCTTTGCCCAAGTAGAGGCCGCTGCCGAGGCGGCCCTGGCCAAAGTCGGCCTGACCCGTGATGTGCGCCCCGACCTGGCCCGCCTGGTGGTGCAGGTGGGGGCCAGCGCCGGCCAGGGGCGTGACTGGCACCCCACACACAATCCTTACTACTATGGCCCGCGCTTTACCTGGGGGCTGGGATATGGCTTTGGCCGTGGTGGCTGGCATGGCTCTTGGGGCATGCATGGGTTGATGATGGATGCCCCGCCCCTGGTGCATCTACGTGCTGTAAAACTCGTATTGCGTGACCAGCAAAGCCAGCGTATCGTGTACGAAACCTCAGCCCAGTACGATGAAGTGCGGGTGCATGACGAACATATCTGGCAGCTTTTGTTTGAAGCTGCGCTGACGGGCTTCCCAGCCCCGCCGACGGGCTTGCGCTCGGTGCGTACCCAGTTGCCAGTAGTACCTGCACAGCCAGCGCCATAACCGCATAACGGGAAAGCTGGTGTAAAGCTTGTCCCTTACACTAGGGCGGTTTGTAAATTGAGTAACGTAATGTTTCAAAGCACAAGCAAATCACCCTTTTCCCATCTTGCTTTGTGTCTGATGGCGCTGGCGAGCTTGGCAATCTTGCTGGGCCTGCCCGAATCCCAGCGGGACTTTTTAGCATTCAACCACCAGGTCGCAGCACATTTCTTGCTGGAAGTGTTTGCCATTGTGGTGGCGCTGATGATTGCCTCCCTAGCTTGGCATGAGCGTGACCCTGAGCAGCAGGATATGGCAAAGCTGCTGCTTTTGGGCTTTACCCTGGTGGCGGGTTTTGATATTTTGCACCTGCTCAACTCCACAGGCATGCCGGGCCTGATTACCAGCGGCAATATAGAAAAGTCACGCTTTTTCTGGGTTTGCGGCAGGCTGGCAGAGATTTTTACCCTGTTTTTGCTGGGGCTGCGTGCCAGCTTGCCTGGGCGCAAGCTGTGGTGGTTGCTGCTGGCTATGGCAAGCGGTGGGCTGCTTTTTTGGCTGGGTACTTTTCATGTGCACACTTGGTGGGGGTTGGAGCTGGCGCAGACTCAGGTAAGCAGCCCTTTTTCCATTATGGAACTGCTCATCTGCATTGCCAACTTTGCCTGCGCAGCTTTGTTTTTCATTCAATGGCAGCAGTTGAAAGACCGGTATTATCTGCACTTGGCAGCTACTTGCTTCATTATCGGTGTGGGGGACTTGGCCTTCCTCAAGTACTTTAGCAGCAGTCAAGTTTTGGATTTGGGTGGCCATCTATTGAAAGTCATGGCTTATGGCTTGCTGTACTATGGTTTTTATCAGGCAAGAATTATTGAGCCTTATCGCAAAATAAAAACCATGAAGAAGGTTAGCCTGGAAGCCCAGCAGGAGTGGGAAAATATCTGGCAACATATGCCAGTTGAAGTTGTTGTTTTGGACAGTAAATTCAACTATAAAAAAGCAACTCCGCCACATGCCCAGCGACTACGTCGGTCAGAAGGAGAGCTGCAGGGCAAGCCTTGGGAGAAATTTGCCAATCAATCCCATAAATCAGTCATTATGCCTCGCTTGAAAAGTTTGGAGGCAGGCAGAGCCGTCGATTTTGAAATTGAAGTCTCTGGTGATAATGCTGATGAGCGATTGCTAAAAGTAGCATCCATTCCCTTTGAAAACAAGCAGGGTGAATTTGATGGGCTGATTGCTGTTTTTCTGGATATTACAGAGAAATATGCCGCCTTGAAGCTGCTGGAAGACTCTTATAAAGACCTGAACGATTTGAAAGCAGCGTTAGATGCCCACGCCATTGTTGCTGTGACCAATGCGCAGGGGATCATTACAAAAGCCAATGATAAATTCTGCCAGATATCACAATACCCACGTGGCGAGCTGATTGGGCAAGACCATAGGATTCTGAAGTCCGGCTACCATCCGAAAAAATTCTTTAAGGAAATGTGGCAGACAATCACCGCTGGAAAGGTATGGACGGGAGAGGTCTGCAACCGTGCTAAAGATGGCACTCTATACTGGGTGCACACCACGATTGTTCCCTTTATTGGTGAAGATGGTGTGCCAGAGCAATATATTGCTATTCGGGCCAATGTCACAGACCGTAAAAATGCAGAGCAGCGCTCACACACCATGGCTTTGTACGATATGCTGACTGGTCTGCCTAATCGCCGCCTGCTGGGTGATAAGTTGCGCATGCTGTCAGTCAGTACGGCGCACGGTAAGCAATTCAACGCTTTATTGCTTTTGGATTTAGACCATTTCAAGGATGTCAACGACTCTTTAGGCCACTCCCAGGGCGATGAGCTACTGCGCCAAGCAGCGGCCCGTATTCGCTCAACGGTGCGTGAGGAGGACGTGGTTGCTCGCCTGGGAGGTGATGAGTTTGTCGTCCTTCTGGGTGACTTGGATACAGACCCGCAGCGCGCCTATGCTGAGGCTGAGCGAGTGGCCGAGAAAATTCGCTATAGCCTGGAGGAGGTCTTTGATTTTGAAGGGCTGCTGGTGCACACCTCATCCAGTATTGGAATAGCCCTGTTCCAAGGCAAGGATGCAAGCCA
>CAZMMM010000266.1:1331-3505 GCA_964567385.1 uncultured Comamonas sp. | reverse complement strand
TGCCTACCGTTTTTTTGAAACCCAGAACAGCGGCGGCGTACGGCTGGGCGGCCCGGACATCATCAAGGCCCACCACTTACGGGCGATTGCCAAACACAACGAACAGCGATCACACCTCAAGAATTTTGCCTTGCGCTGGGAACGCATGGGCAAGCTGGATGAGGTAATCGAAGCCCTGCTCAAAGCCCGCTACTGGCAAGCCATTCACATGCGCGAGCTGCCTTCCCACCGCCAGACCACCGCCGTGCGTGACTGCATTGTTTCCGAGCTGGCCCAGCAAACCGGCGCCGCTGCAGCAGACATCGCCTATGGCCGCAGCCAGCGCCAGACCGGACTGGCCGGCGAGATACAGCAGAACTTTGCCCAGCAAGGCTACGAAATGCGCCAGCCGCTCAATGCAGGCATCAACACCGTGCGTTATCTGGCGTATTTTCAGGATTTGCGGAAACGGTATTTGCCCCACTTTCAGGCCAGAAAGGGATGTGAAGCCGACGAGTCAAACCTGCTGCATTTGCCGGATTATCGGGATTTTGTTCGAGTGGTGGCGACGCTGCAAGGTTGTGATTACCTCCACAACCTGTATCAGGCCTGCCTGCTGCTGTACATCAGCCAGTTTGGTGAGCAACAACTCGAACAGGCAGCCAAAAGGTTGTTTCGCGTGGTGTACTCCCGCCGCCTCAGCAACCAAAAAGCCGTGCGCGAGGCCTCGGTTCCCGCCTTTGTGCGTGATCATCCAGTGCTGGACTGGATCGCCATCAGCTATACGTCGCAGCAGTGCTTTGTTTTGCTGGATGCTTTTGAATTAAAGGTTGAGCCAAGCAATCTGGACTCAAACAGCGTAAAAAGACGCTTTCTGGATTCCGTGGCCAAACTGTTTGGCATAGAGCCAAGCGCAACGCTGCAGGGCCAGGCTTTTGCCGATGATTTTGGCAAGAAGCTGAAATTGGCTGTACAGGGAGAGACAAAATGAACGCACCCGTGACAAGCCATCAGGTAGAAACCGAGCTCTTGAGCCTTGCCGGGGTGGATCAACGTCGTTTGGGCTTTCTGGTCGCCAGCTATCAGCGACCTTATGTGTGGAAAAGCGAAGATGTAAACACTTTGTTTGATGACATATTGTGCGCCCATCTCAACGGCGAACGACGATACTTTATCGGTAATACGCTATCCGCCCGCCGTGGTACCACAGAAAACCCAGTGTATGAGCTGATTGACGGACAACAGCGCACCACCAGCCTGATGTTAATCTCCATTGCATTCCAGTCACTTGGAGTGGATTGTCCTTTAGCAAAGGTTGCACTACTGGGCAACGAGTCCCGGCTAGGCTTCGAGATTCGGGATTCGGTCAAGAACCTGCTGGCCTGCTTTGCGGGCCTTGGGGCAGAATATGCCACCCGCCCCAGTGCAGAAGAAATAGCCAAAGACCCCTACCTGTGGCCCTTGGATGCCAACCTCCAGGCGATACAGCAACAAGCAAAAAAATTGCGTGATGGCGAGCTTTTAATTGATGGGAAAAAAGTTGACGTAAAGGAGGCCGCAGATTTCCTGTATCACAAGGTCATCTGGGTCAACAACATTGTCCCCAGCAGCATGGACTTGAACCGTCTGTTCTACAGCATGAATACCGCCGGTATCCAGCTGCAGCCGGTTGACCTGCTCAAGGCACGTTTAATTGGCAAGATCAAAACGGAAAAGCTGCTATACAGCAGCATTTGGCAAGCCTGTGAGCATCTGGACAACTACTTTGAGCGCAACCTGCG
The DNA here is from genome assembly GCA_964567385.1 of uncultured Comamonas sp. Taxonomy (GTDB): domain Bacteria; phylum Pseudomonadota; class Gammaproteobacteria; order Burkholderiales; family Burkholderiaceae_C; genus Comamonas. The sequence continues at coordinate 1,745 of CAZMMM010000266.1, read as the reverse complement.
TTCGTCTTTTAGCAACGACCGCTGGAACGAGTTTGAATACAAGAACCTGAGCACTTTCACCGCTGGTTTTAGCCCAAAACAGGAGACACCATCGACAGAATCCGGGAGTCGGCTTAGCCTGGCCTGTCTGCTAAACGAGCAAACAGCGCTACCGGTAGCGGGCGAGTCGAAAAAAGAACCAAATGCAGCCACAGAGGAGTCCGATGCCCCCGTTGTTTTTTGTCGCTCCATTGTCAGTTTTGAGTTACTGCTGATTCATGCGTTGCGGATTTATGCTGCACGCAGCGGCTGGCCCGACCTGGAGCCACGCATTCATATGGGCAATTTGCTGGCCTGTTTTGAAGTGTTGCTTGACAAGGATGAAGCCCACATCAAAGGCTTGGTTCTTGACGGGCGGGTTGCAGTTAGCCAAGG
>CAZMMM010000266.1:0-1321 GCA_964567385.1 uncultured Comamonas sp. | reverse complement strand
TTGATGAATGGGTGGTCAAGTGGGTTCAACGTGACGACAGCGACGAAGAGCAATTGCGCCTGACCTCCATCGGCCGCTCGCAATTCGGCCACAATTACTACATCAACCGCACAGCCAAAGAACTAAGCGAACTGGTGCAGCTGCAAGCAGTGCGCAACTTTACTGGTGAGCGTTCGGCTCAGTATTGGCTGACCCCCTTGCTGGCCGAACTGGTGGCCAAGCCCGACATGGATGAAAGCCAGGCGCTGGCTATTTTGGAGCGACTGGACAACCAGCTATCGCTCACCACAGAAACGCAAAAAGAAGCCAGCTTCAAACTGGCCCAAAACGGTCAGCCCGAGTTGAAATCATGGGAAGAGCAGCAAAAACATTTCTACGAGAGCAAAGGCACTTCGTTTGAGCACTACTGGTTTCAGAAACTGGAATATTTATTGTGGAAACAAGGCGACCGCAACAAGGATGAAAAACTGCGCCGCTATCGCATCACCTCCAAAAATTCCGTGGAGCATGTATACCCACAAAACGAGGAATATGGTGGCGCTTTGCCGGATGAGCTGTTGCACGCATTTGGTAACTTGGCATTGCTAAGCTCTGGGGAAAACTCGTCATATAGCAACAAAAAAGTTGGCAAGAAAAAAATAGACTTTGATGCAAAGCCCGAATACCAGTCGCTTAAGCTGAAAAAGATTTTCAAGATTTACGCTCAGGAGCCCCTGGGTTGGACGGCAGAGAAAATCGAAAAACACCAAGAAGAAATGGTCAGCATTTTGCGCATGCATTACAACTCTTGCACCTGAAAAAATCTTTTTTGAGACTTTGAATTGCTACAGAAAGTCCACCCATGCCCCCCTCCACCTCCACGCCTTCCAGCAAGCAGTAAATCCCACTGCCTTGATGCGCATCCAAGCAGCAAAGCAGCAGGACGCGCTGGCCATCCACACCACCGCGCAGCACCAAATCTGGCAGCAGCAACGGCTGGACAAGCTTGCAGCCGTGGCTGAGGATGGCCGGGCTTGGGTGTCCGTGGCTGATGGGGTATCGTCCAGCCCTTGTGCCGATTTCGCCACCCTCCCTGCCGCGCAACTGCAAGCTCTATGGCGTGCAGATCAAAGCCCTGCCGACAATCTGGCGGCTCTGCACCAAGCTTGGCAACGCGCTGGGGGGCCGGACGATATTTCTGTGCTGGCCCTGTGCAGCACAACTGGTTGATAACATTTGACACAATTAGCGCTTTACCCTTGCCGCTAAAACTTGTCTCATGCCCCTCCCCCCATCTTTACCCAGACTTCACATAGCTTGAATTTTGTCGTTACCTGGGGGC
>CAZMMM010000265.1:0-3511 GCA_964567385.1 uncultured Comamonas sp. | reverse complement strand
ATTTACCAAGCACGCTTTTTGAAGTATCTGCACGCCCGTGGCATTGCCAACACCGAAAACCGCAAAGTCTGGATTTTCCTGGGCGACGGTGAAATGGACGAGCCAGAGAGCAAGGGCGCCATCAGCTTGGCCGCACGCGAAAACCTGGACAACCTGGTCTTCGTTATTAACTGCAACTTGCAGCGTTTGGACGGCCCGGTGCGCGGCAACGGCAAAATCATCCAGGAACTGGAAGGCGACTTCCGCGGTGCTGGCTGGAGCGTCATCAAGCTGCTGTGGGGCAAGGGCTGGGACGAGCTGCTACGCCGCGACAAAGAAGGCAAGCTGCGCCAGCTGATGATGGAAACCCTGGATGGCGACTACCAGACCATGCGCGCTATGGATGGCGCTTACCTGCGCAAGCACTTCTTTGGCAAATACCCCGAAACCGCCAAGCTGGTCGAGCACATGACCGACGACGACCTGTGGGAGCTGCGCCGTGGTGGCCACGACCCAGAAAAAGTCTATGCTGCCTTCCACGCCGCCCATAACAACACCACCGGTCAACCCACGGTGCTGCTGGTCAAGACTGTTAAAGGCTATGGCATGGGCAAGGCTGGTGAGGCCAAAAATACCGTTCACCAGACTAAGCAGCTGGCTGATGAAGACATTCGCTACATCCGCGACCGCTTCAACATCCCCATCCCTGATAGTGAGCTGGAAAGCCTGCCCTACTACAAACCTGCTGATGACACGCCCGAGATGCAATACCTGCACGAGCGTCGCAAAGCACTGGGCGGCTACCTGCCCAACCGCCGCGAAAAGGCCGATGAGCAGTTCACTGCCCCGCCGCTGGAAACCTTCAAGGCCATTACCGACCCTACGGCTGAGGGGCGTGAAATCTCTACCACCCAGGCTTATGTGCGCTTCCTGACGCAATTGCTGCGCGACAAAGCCATTGGCCCACGCGTAGTCCCTATCCTTGTGGATGAGGCGCGTACCTTCGGCATGGAAGGCTTGTTCCGCCAAATCGGCATTTACAACCCCAAAGGCCAGCTTTACACCCCAGTGGATCGTGACCAAGTCATGTACTACAAGGAAGACAAGGCCGGCCAAATCCTGCAAGAAGGCATTAACGAAGCGGGCGGCATGTGCTCGTGGATTGCGGCGGCCACGTCTTACTCGACGAACAACCGCATCATGATTCCCTTCTACGTCTATTACTCCATGTTCGGCTTCCAGCGCTTTGGTGACTTTGCCTGGGCAGCGGGTGATATGCAGGCACGCGGCTTTATTCTGGGTGGTACCTCCGGGCGCACCACCTTGAACGGCGAGGGCTTGCAGCACGAAGACGGGCATAGCCACATCCTGTCCAGCACCATTCCCAACTGCGTCAGCTACGACCCCACGTTTGCCCACGAGGTGGCCGTCATCATGCAAGAGGGGCTGCGCCGCATGGTGCAGAACCAGGAAAACGTCTTCTACTACATCACCTTGCTCAACGAGAACTACGCCATGCCCGGCCTCACCGCTGGCACCGAGCAGCAGATTCTCAAAGGCATGTACCTGCTCAAGCAAGGCCAGAAAGTGCCGCAAAGTGGCGAGCGTGTGCAACTGCTGGGCAGTGGCTCCATCCTGCGCGAATCGCTGTTTGCCCAGGAGCTGCTGGAAAAAGATTGGCAAATTGCCGCCGACGTGTGGAGCTGCCCCAGCTTCACTGAACTGGCACGCGAGGGCCAGGACGTGGAGCGCTGGAACCTGCTGCATCCGTTGGAAACACCCAAGCGCAGCTTTGTCAGCGAACAACTCACAGGCCACAGCGGCCCGGTGATTGCCTCTACCGACTACATGAAAGCCTTTGCTGAGCAAATCCGCCTCTTTATCCCCAAAGGGCGTAGCTACAAAGTGCTGGGCACCGACGGCTTTGGCCGCAGTGACTTCCGCAGCAAACTGCGCGAGCACTTTGAAATCAACCGCCACTACATCGTCGTCGCCGCCCTTAAATCGCTGGCTGACGAGGGCAAGCTGCCCGTCACCAAAGTGGCCGAGGCGATTGCCAAGTACGGCATCAAGGCCGACAAAATTAACCCCTTGTACGCATAACACAGCCCCAGGAGAGACAAAACATGGCACTCACTGAAATTAAAGTTCCAGACATTGGCGACTTCGACAGCGTGGGCGTGATTGAAGTGCTGGTCAATGTGGGCGACACCATCAAGGTGGAGCAATCCCTAGTGACCGTAGAGAGCGATAAAGCCTCCATGGAAATCCCCAGCAGCCACGCCGGTGTGGTCAAAGAGCTGAAGGTGGCGCTGGGCGACCAGGTCAGCGAAGGCTCGGTACTGATTTTGCTGGAGACAGCAGAGGCCGCAGCAGCTCCTGCTCCGGCAGCTGAGGCTGTACCCGCGCCAGCGCCTGCAGCGGCACCTGCTCCACAAGCAGCGACTGCTAGCAGCAGCATGGAAATTCGCATCCCTGATATTGGTGACTTCCAGGATGTGGCGGTGATTGAACTTCTGGTCAAAGTGGGCGACACCGTGACCGAAGAGCAATCACTCTTTACCGTGGAGAGCGATAAAGCCTCCATGGAAATCCCCTCGCCCGCAGCGGGCACGATTACCGCGCTCACCCTGCAACTGGGCGACAAAGTTAACGCCGGTGACGTGATTGGGCAGATGACGGTGCAAGGCGCAGTAGCGCCCGCAGCGGCTCCTACCCCTGCAGCGGCTGCGCCAGCAGCTTCCGCACCTGCACCTGTTGCACCAGCCCCGGTAGCAGCCGCTGCCGCGCCAGCGCATAACCCCACGGTTGCGCCTTCAGCCAAACAACCGCATGCCAGCCCCTCGGTGCGCAAGTTTGCGCGTGAGTTGGGCGTACCTCTGGCAGAGGTGCAGGGCAGCGGCAACAAAGGCCGCATCACCCAGGAAGACGTGCAGCGCTTTACCCAGCAGGTTATGAGCGGCGCAGTGCAGACCCAGGCGCAAGCCGCGAAAGCTCCGGCTGGTGGTGGCGCTGGCAATGCAGGTGTAGGCATGGATTTACTGCCCTGGCCGAAGGTGGACTTTGCCAAGTTTGGTGAGATTGAGCGCAAAGACCTGTCGCGCATCAAGAAAATCAGCGGCGCTAATCTGCACCGCAACTGGGTGATGATTCCCCACGTCACCAACAACGACCAGGCTGACATTACCGAGCTGGAAGCCTTCCGCGTGCAAACCAACGCCGAAAGCGCCAAGGCCAAGAGCGATGTCAAAGTCACCATGCTGGCCTTTGTCATTAAGGCCGTGGTGGCTGCACTCAAGAAGTTCCCTGAGTTCAACACCAGCTTGGATGGCGACACCCTGGTGTACAAAAACTACTACCACATTGGCTTTGCCGCCGATACGCCCAACGGGCTGGTAGTGCCGGTGCTCAAAAATGCCGACCAAAAAGGCCTTCTGCAAATCAGCCAGGAAATGGGCGAGCTGGCCAAAAAAGCACGTGACGGCAAGCTTGGCGCTGCTGACATGCAGGGCGGCTGCTTCTCGATATCGTC
>CAZMMM010000264.1:0-3528 GCA_964567385.1 uncultured Comamonas sp. | reverse complement strand
CTGAACTGAAGGTGGGTACGCCCCTGGTATCCGGCGCAACTGTCAAGGCCACGGTTGTGGCCCACGGCAAGCACGACAAAGTGCGCATCTTCAAGCTGCGCCGTCGCAAGCACTCGGCAAAGCACCAGGGTCATCGCCAGCAGTTCACCGAACTGAAAATTGGCGATATTGCTGTTTAATAGGCTAAGGAGCTTTAGACATGGCACAGAAAAAAGGCGGCGGCTCTACGCGCAACGGTCGTGATTCCAACCCCAAAATGCTGGGCGTAAAGGCCTTTGGTGGCGAGCTGATTAGCGCTGGCTCCATCATCGTGCGCCAGCGTGGCACCAAGTTCCACCCCGGCAACAACGTGGGCATGGGCCGCGACCACACTTTGTTTGCCCTGGTTGATGGCCAGGTGACCTTTGAAACCAAAGGCGCACTGTCCAAAAAAACCGTCAGCATCACCCCTGCTGCTTAAAGCGCAGCCATTGCGCTGCTATGCTGCCTGTATTGGGCGGTAACAACGCAGCAGGTATGGCGATAAAGCCCCGCTTGGTCGGGGCTTTGTTGTTGCTGCAAGCACAGCCTTGGTTTGAAATTGGAAGCACACACCCATGAAATTCATCGATGAAGCCACGATAGAGGTTGCCGCAGGCGATGGCGGCAACGGCGTCGCCTCGTTCCGGCGCGAAAAATACAGAGAATTTGGCGGCCCCGATGGTGGCGACGGTGGGCGTGGTGGCCATATCTATGCCGTGGCTGATACCAATATCAACACCCTGATTGACTACCGCTACACCCGCCGCCACGAGGCCGAGCGCGGCCAAAACGGCATGGGTTCAGACATGTTTGGCGCTGCGGGCAAGGACATTACCTTGCGCTTTCCGGTAGGTACCATCATTGCCGATGCCGAAACGGGCGAAGTCCTGCACGAGCTACTCACCGCTGGCGAGCGCATTGTGCTGGCCAAGGGCGGCGATGGCGGTTTTGGCAATCTGCGCTTCAAAAGCGCTGTGAACCGCGCACCGCGCCAGAAAACCTTGGGCTTTGCGGGGCAGCGCCTCAACCTCAAGCTAGAGCTGAAGGTGCTGGCTGACGTTGGTTTGCTGGGTATGCCTAACGCGGGCAAATCCACCTTTATCACCGCCGTCTCCAACGCCCGCCCCAAAATTGCCGACTACCCCTTTACCACCCTCTACCCGAATCTGGGCGTGGTGCGTGTTGGGCCTTCGCAAAGTTTTGTGGTGGCCGACATTCCGGGGCTGATTGAGGGTGCATCCGAAGGCGCTGGCCTGGGGCATCAATTTCTGCGCCATTTGCAGCGCACCCGCCTATTGCTGCACATTGTGGACATGGCTCCGTTTGATGACAGCATCGACCCGGTGCAGCAAGCCCAGGCGATTGTGGCCGAGCTGGAAAAATACGACCCCGACCTGCACGCCAAGCCGCGCTGGCTGGTGCTCAACAAAATGGACATGCTGCCCTTTGAGGAGCGCCAAGCCAAAGTGCAAGACTTTGTAGAGCGCTTTGGCTGGACAGGCCCGGTATTTGAAATCTCTGCCCTGGCGCATGAGGGCACAGAGCACCTGGCGCAAAACATCTACCGCCATGTGCAAGCGCAACAACTGGCCGAGCAAGCCTCTGACGAGCTGCCCGACCCCCGTTTTGACAGCGCCGCAACTGAGGACGAAGCCCCGCCCTTCGTGCCCGACGCTAACGACCCACGGTTTGCCTGATTTTTTCACCCCCTTCCCTTTACCCCTATCAATAGCAGCAGCACGGTATGGCTTCCAATGTTTTGCAAGATGCCAAGCGCATCGTCGTCAAAGTAGGCTCTAGCCTGGTCACTAACGAGGGGCGCGGCCTGGACGAAGCCGCCATTGAAGAATGGGCGCGTCAACTCGCCGCCCTGGTGCAAGGCAAGGATGGCGTGCGTCGCGAGCTGATTATGGTTTCTAGCGGCGCAGTGGCTGAGGGCATGAAACGCCTAGGCTGGAAAGCCCGCCCCAAAGAGCTGTACGAGCTGCAAGCCGCAGCGGCAGTTGGGCAAATGGGCTTGGTGCAGATGTATGAAACCAAGCTACGCGCCTACGAAGTGGGCAGTGCCCAAGTCTTGCTCACCCACGCGGATTTGGCCGACCGCGAGCGCTACCTCAACGCCCGCTCCACCCTCTTGACGCTGCTGCGCCTGGGCATTGTGCCGGTCATCAACGAGAACGACACCGTGGTCAACGACGAAATCAAGTTCGGTGATAACGACACCTTGGGCGCTCTGGTAGCCAACTTGGTGGATGCAGATGCCTTGGTCATCCTCACCGACCAGCCCGGCCTGTACACCGCAGACCCACGCAGCAACCCAGCGGCAGAATTTGTTCATGAAGCCCGCGCAGGCGACCCAGCGCTAGAGGCCATGGCCGGCGGCGCGGGCAGCAGCATTGGCAAGGGCGGGATGCTCACCAAAATACTGGCAGCCAAACGCGCTGCGGGTTCAGGCACATCCACCGTGATTGCCTGGGGGCGGGAAAAAGACGTGCTGCTGCGCCTCACCCAAGGCGAGCGTATCGGTACTGCCCTGATTGCCCCCACCCACAAAGTGCAAGCCCGCAAGCAGTGGATGATGGACCACCTGCAACTACCCGGCGCAGTCACTGTCGATGCCGGTGCAGTCGCCAAGCTGCAAACAGCGGGTAAAAGCCTGCTGCCCGTGGGCATGGTGGCCGTGCAGGGCGAGTTCTCTCGTGGCGATGTGATTGCCGTCCACAACCCCCAAGGGCAGGAGATTGCCCGTGGCCTGGCCAACTACTCCAGCGCCGAGGCGCGTTTGCTGTGCAAACACAGCTCTGACGAAATCGTGCAAGTGCTGGGCTACAGCGCCGCCCCTGAGATGATTCACCGTGACAACATGGTGGTGCTGGTCTAGGGAAGCCTTTGCACGGTAATTTTCTGCGCAAAGAAAAACCCCGCTGCACATAAGTGAGCGGGGTTTTTTTAATTGGCTTTCAGTGCTGGTGTGGATTGGGGTCAAAACTTGCCCCAGGGGGCAGCTCCATCACCGTACTCTGCCAGGGGTTGCGCAAGTTTCCGGTGGGTAGCATCAAACCAGGGGGAGGGGCCAGCACTGCGCTGCCCTGCGCTGCGCTATGGCCGTGCCCATGTTCACGGTTGCGCATGCCGCTGCGCAAATAGCGGTTGCGCTGCTGTTCAGTGCGCGGCAGAAAGCGCGATAACTCCGTCAGCGCCATTTCGTACACCCCGCGTTTGAACTCCACCACCACCTCCAGCGGAACCCAGTAATCGTTCCAGCGCCAAGCGTCAAACTCTGGGTGGTTGGTGGCACGCAGGTTTAAATCCCAGTCGTTGCCTGTTAACTGCAACAGATACCAAATCTGCTTTTGCCCCTTGTAGTGGCCGCGTGACTCGCGGCGAATGAAACGGTCTGGCACCATATAGCGCAACCAGTCGCGGGTACGAGCTACCACACGCACATGATGGGGGTGCAGGCCTACTTCCTCGTGCAGCTCACGGTACATGGCCTGCTCGGGGGAC
>CAZMMM010000263.1:250-3540 GCA_964567385.1 uncultured Comamonas sp. | reverse complement strand
AAGCTGGCAGCGGTATAACAATTCATCCCGGCCAACCGCCTGCGTCCCCATTTGTGATTGAGCTTCCGCTCCTCAACCGCACCCGCGCAGGCGCAAACACCACAGTAAACACCGTGCCATGCCCCAACTGGCTGCTAATGCGCAATTGCGCTGCGTGGCGTTGCAGGGCGTGTTTGACAATCGCCAGCCCCAGGCCAGTGCCGCCCGTCTCGCGTGAGCGGCTGCGGTCGATGCGGTAGAAGCGCTCAGTCAGCCGCGCTAAGTGTTCGGGGGCAATGCCTGCGCCGCTGTCGCGTACTTCTAACTGGGCGCTGCCGTCGGGCAGGCATTGCCAAGTCACTTGCACTTGGCCGCCCGGCGGGGTGTAGCGCAGGGCATTGCTGATGAGGTTGGAGCAGGCGCTGTGCAGCTCTGGCGCATTGCCCAGCAGTTGGGCTTGCAAGTCTGCCTGCGTCGCTGCGGGAAACAACAGCACATGCGGGGCGGCAGCATCTTTGCACAGCAGTTGCGATAGCGCCCTGGCCTCTACCTCGCATTGCTCTAGCAGGACTTGGGCACTGATGCCGCTGTCGTAGCTAGGCAAGGGGCTGCCCTCCAGCCGCGAGAGGGTGAGCAAGTCCTGCACCAGATGCTGCATACGGCTGGCTTGCTGCGCCATCAGGCTCAGGTAATGCTGCTGCTCCTGCGCACTGAGCGGCAAGGTCTGCAAGGTTTCGACAAAGCCCACCAGCACGGTCAGCGGCGTGCGGATTTCATGCGAGACGTTGGCGACAAACTCGCGGCGCATGGCCTCGGCTTGCTCTAGTGCGGTCACATCACGCGCCAGTAGCAGATGCTGGCCGCTGCCATAGGGGTAGAGCTGCACCGACAGCTTCACCCCCTGCCGCCCCGCCAGCGCCAGCGGTTGAGAAAAATCGCCCCCCTGCCAATAAGCCAGCAGCGCCGGTTCGCGCAGCAGATGCCCCAGCGCCTGCCCGACATCGCGCTCGGCTTGCAAGCCAAAGTGGTTTTCTGCCATGCGGTTGCACCAGGCGATATGGCCTTGCGCGTCCAGCAGCACCAGGGCATTGGGACTGGCATGTAAAGCCTGCAAAATGCCCTGCACCCGCTGGCGGGCGGCTTGGGTCGATTGCTCTTTGGCGCGTAGCCAGCGCCGTGCTGCTGTGCCCAGGCTTGCCCATAGCCCCCACAGGCGCGGGGCTTGCGCCACCTGCCCCGATTGCAGCCACTGCCCCAAGCGCTGGGCTTGCGCACTGTCCCACAGTAGATACAGGCCGCTAGCCAGCCACATGCCTGCCAGCGCCCCCAGCCAGCCCAGCCACCAGCCGCCCACGGCGGCCAATGCCGCCTGCCCTAGCAGTAGCGCCGCAGCGCGTTGATACAGTCGCTCGCGCATCAGGCTTAGGCCGCGCTGGCGCTTAGGCGATACCCGACTCCGCGCACCGTGTGCAGCAGCGCCCCAGCATCCCCCAGCGCTTGGCGCAGGCGTTTGATATGGACATCTACGGTGCGCTCCTCCAGCATCTCGCCATCCGGCCAGACATGGCGCAGCAACTGGCTGCGGCTATGCACACGCTCGGGGTGCTGCATCAAGAAACTCAGCAGTTTGAACTCCATGCGCCCCAGCTTTAACACCTGCCCCTGATAGCAGACTTGGTGGCTGCTGCCGTCCAACTGCAAATCCCCCACCTGCAACTGCGCCCCTAGCGCCAGCGGTGCGCGGCGGCGCAGCACGGCACGCATACGCGCCAGCAGTTCCTGAATAGAGAAGGGTTTGGTGATGTAGTCATCCGCCCCGGCATCCAGACCGGCGATTTTGTCCGGCTCGTCACCACGGGCGGTCAGCATGACGATGGGCACTTGCGCGGTGCGCGGCTGTTTGCGCCATTGCTGCGCCAGTTGCAGGCCGCTGGCTGCGCCAGGCAGCATCCAGTCCAGCAAAATCAAATCTGGAGTCTGCTCGGCCAGCGCCCGCTGGGCACTGTCGCCATCTTCCACGCACAGGGGGGTAAAGCCGTGGTGGCGCAGATTGATGGCGATGAGCTCGGCAATCGCGGGTTCGTCTTCCACGATGAGTACCAAGGGCAGTTTTTTCATGGCTGCCCCTGATTGGGGGCGCTGCTGACGTGACCCGCGCTGCTGAGGCTGCGAATGATTTGCTCCACGCTTTGGTGGCGCACGTCCTTGCCTTCCACCAGATAAATCACCTGCTCGGCCAGGTTTTTGCTGTGGTCGCCAATGCGCTCAATGGCTTTGGCCAGAAACAGCAAATCCAGACTGGCGGAGATGCTGCGCGGGTCTTCCATCATGTAGGTGATGAGGGTGCGGACAAAGCCGTCAAACTCCTCATCAATGGCATCGTCTTCTTGCAAGATGGCCAGCGCTGCGCTGGTATCCATGCGTGCAAAGGCATCCAGCGCCTTGCGCAGCAGTTTGGAGGCCAGCTCCAGCGCCCGCTGCAAATCCTTGGTGGGTAAAGAGCGTGGGGCGTTGCGCTCGATGATGGCTTGCACCATACGCGCCATTTTGTGCGCCTCATCGCCCATGCGCTCCAGATTGGCGGTGGTTTTAGAAAACGCCATCAGCAGGCGCAAATCCCGCGCTGTGGGCTGGCGGCGGGCAATGATGGTGGTCAGCGCGTGGTCAATCTCTACCTCCAGGGCGTTAACGCGCTGCTCCGTGGCTACCACCTGCGCCACAGCCTCGGTATCAAGCTGGGTGAGCGCCTGGGCAGCAGTGTGAATTTGTGCTTCCACCAAGCCGCCCATTTCCATCACGCGGGCAGAGACGCGCCCTAGCTCGGCATCAAACTGGCTGGAGAGGTGTTTGTCTGTCATAGCAATGCTTTCTTTCGCTGTAGCTTTTCGCTTTATTGCGCTTGATTAACCGAAACGGCCTGTGATGTAGTCTTCCGTCTCTTTGCGCTGGGGTTTGAGGAACATCTGCTCAGTAGCGCCAAACTCCATCAGCTCGCCCAGATACATATAGGCGGTGTAGTCGCTGCAACGCGCCGCCTGCTGCATGTTGTGGGTGACGATAACGACGGTGTAATCGTTCTTCAGTTCGGCAATCAGTTCCTCAATCTTGGCGGTGCTGATGGGGTCAAGTGCCGAGCAGGGTTCATCCAGCAACAGTACCTCGGGCTTAATCGCTATGCCTCGCGCAATGCACAGGCGCTGCTGCTGCCCGCCCGACAGCCCTGCCCCGCTTTGGCCAAGTTTGTCTTTGACCTCTTTCCACAGCGCGGCTTTTTGCAGCGCCCATTCCACGCGGTCGTCCATTTCGGCGGG
>CAZMMM010000263.1:0-240 GCA_964567385.1 uncultured Comamonas sp. | reverse complement strand
TCGGAGCTGTTGAGGTTTTCAAACAGCTTCACGCCAAAGGCGATGTTGTCGTAAATCGACATGGGAAACGGCGTGGGCTTTTGGAACACCATGCCCACTTTGGCACGAATCAGCGCTACGTCCTGCTTGGATTGCAGCAGGTCTTGCCCGTCCAGCAAAATTTGCCCTTGGGCGCGTTGCTCGGGGTATAGCTCAAACATGCGGTTAAAGCTACGCAGCAGAGTCGATTTACCGCAACCC
>CAZMMM010000262.1:0-3541 GCA_964567385.1 uncultured Comamonas sp. | reverse complement strand
CTAGCGGCTTGCCCCTTCTGCGCGGCCTTCGCGCTTAACCTTCTAGGCGGCGGCCCCAGTCTTCCACCTCGTCGCGCTCTAGGCGTTTTTGCACCAGTTTTTGCCAAGAAGGTGGCAGGGGCAACTGGGCAAAAGCCTGTAAATCTGCCTGCTCTAAACAGTGTTGATACAGCAGCGCCTGCACACGAGACAGCGGCCATTGCGGATAGGGGCGGTGCAGCAGGTGCATGGCATCGCCCGCCTGCACCTGGCCTTCTTGCAAGACCCGCCAGTACCAGCCCGTGCGCCCGGTGCTTTGCACCCGCCGCGCCATGTCGGGCTGGCCAAAGCGGGGGTTGAGCTTCCAACAAGGCTGGCGGCTTTGTGCCAGCTCTAGGATGCAACTGCCTACGGCTACTTGGTCGCCCAGGCAGACATTGCTTTCTGTCATGCCGGTGCTGGAAAAATTCTCGCCAAATGCGCCGGGCTGTTGCAGCACCGGCAGCGCCCCCAGCTCGGCTTGCCAGGTGGCGTAATGCTCCCAAGCGTAGTGGTGGATGGCTTTGTCCACACCGCCATGCACGCGCAAATCGCCTTGCTCATCGCCCGCCAAGCCCAGGTGGGTCACGGTAATGGAGCTGGTTACGGGCTGCTTGGCAATAGCGCTTAAACCGCCATCACTGCCATCCCAGCGCTGATAGGGCTGGGCGCGGGCGGTGAGGATGTGCTGGATGTGGCCAAGGAGTGGAGTGGGCTTTGGGCTGTTCATCCCCCAATCGTAACGGCCAGCAGCGCTGGCACTGAGATGAACCCCCCTGGTTTAACGCGGGGGGCAGCGGTTGGGTGCCTTGCCTTATTTGCCTACTTTGAGTTGGCCGCCCTTGCCCAGGCCACCCTTGACTTCCTGCGCCTTGTAGTTGTGCAGGGAGACGACCATCTTGTTGTAAGCATCCATAAAGGCGGCCACGGTGGCCTTGCCTTCTGGCGTGCGCGAGAAGCCGCTCAAACCTGCGGCTGCACTGCCGCCAAATGCGCCCAGCGCCGCGCCGTAGTTGGTGGCGGTGGCGTTGCCCTCCGAAATGGATAGCTGCACGCCCGAGCGGATGTCATACATGGTCATGGTGACGACCGACTGTTTGCTTTGCAGATTGCCCGCCAGCGCACCGGCTACGCCGCCAAACAGACCGCCCAGGCCCGCAGCCAGACCGCCTACGGCTTCGTTGTTGACGATGATGGCCGGCTCCAGGTAGTAGTCAGCGGCAACACGCTGGCCTTTTTGCTGCTTGGAGCCTGCGCGGAACTCACCAGAGTTGCGCTGCTGGTCGGTGATGGCGCTGATTTTGCTGTCCGTGCGGCTGTTGCCAATCGAGGTAATCACAAAGCAGTTGGACTGCTGCACGGCCAGACGAATCAGTGGCTCAATGGTTGTGACCTGTGTGGCCGCGCCAAAGCTGGCATACCACTCCTTGCCACGGCCATCATCGACCGCAATGGTGCCCAAGGGGGCATCGCAGCGCTCCAGAGACTCGTTGGCATCGACGCTGCTGGCACCGCCTGCGGCCCCGCTGGCTGCCGTGGCGGCGTTACCGGTTGTGAGTATGCCGCCGCCGGGCGTGACGCAGGCAGACAGCAGCAAAGCAGAGGCTGCACTAACGAGGGTCAAAGTTGTTTTAGACATGATGGTGATACGCTTTCTGAGCAATTGAAAATAGGAAATAGGGATGCACTAGATGGTGGTGAACACCCGTCAAGGCAATAAATACCAGCCTGCGCTTCCCCAGTACCAGTAATACGGGGCGGCGCTGTACCAATAGCCCCACGATTTACGGACTGCTTCGCGCACTTGGTAAGCCGCTTGTTCGTCTTTTTTGGCACTTTGCGCCTGGGGGAGCAGGCGTTGCGCCTCTTTGTTCCCATGTGCGGCGGCGCGGGTCAGCCAGGCTTCGGCTTCGGCAGGGTCTGCGCCCATTTCCTCAAAGCCCTGCAAATACAGGCGACCCAAGGCCAATTGGGCCTCTGGTAGCCCTTGGTCGCCAGCCTTGCGCATCCATTCGATGGCCTGGTAGCTGTCGCGTGCGACACCATCGCCGCGCAGCAGGCGAAGGCTCAGGTCATAAGCGGCTTTGGGGCTGCTTTCGCCCAATTGCTCCAGCGCTGCCAGACGGCGCTCGGCTTCGGGGTCGGAGGGGGAATTCTCGCGGGTGACGGTGGTTCGGTGCTGCTCTACACAGCGGTTGCCGGTGCATACGCGCACGGTTTCAGGTTGGGAAAGCTGTGCAGAGGGCGGTTGCGCCGCGCATGCAGACAGCAAGACTGCACACGCGAAGGCCCACACAGAATTTTGAGGAAGCATGCATTTCTCGATGGAGTGTTAAAAATCGCGATATTCTCTTGCATTTTTTCAACAGTCCATAGAACTTTTCTTTTTTTGCGCTTCGGGGATATAGCTTGCGTCAATCCGCTCCTGCAAAAATGGGCCGTCGTGCTTGCTGCTGCGCCCCTTAAAATCCCACCCTTTTGCCTATTGCTGGCGAATTACTGCCCTATTGCTCACCAGCGCCTGTTGGCGCTCAGAAGGTTATCTGTGTCTTACCTAGAAGAAACGCGCCGCCGCCGCTCCTTTGCCATCATCTCCCACCCGGACGCGGGTAAAACCACGCTGACGGAAAAGCTGCTGCTGTTCTCGGGCGCGATTCAGATTGCCGGAGCGGTCAAAGGGCGCAAAGCCAGCCGCCACGCTACCAGCGATTGGATGGAGATTGAAAAGCAGCGCGGTATTTCGGTGGCCTCCAGCGTGATGCAGATGAGCTACCGCGACCACGTTATCAACCTGCTGGATACGCCCGGCCACAAGGACTTCTCGGAAGACACCTACCGCGTGCTGACAGCGGTGGATTCGGCGCTGATGGTGATTGATGCAGCCAACGGCGTGGAAGACATGACCCGCCGCCTGATTGAAGTCTGCCGCCAGCGTGATACGCCCATCATCAGCTTCGTCAACAAACTTGACCGCGAAGTGCGCGACCCGCTAGATATCCTGGACGAAATCGAGCGCGAGCTAGGCATGCCCTGCTGCCCTATCACCTGGCCGGTGGGGCAGGGCAAAAACTTTGGCGGCATCATCGACCTGCGCACACAAAGCATGACGGTATTTGAAGCCGGTAGCGAAAAACGCCCCCAGGATTTTGAAGTCATCCCACTGACCGAGGCCGACAGGCTGCGACAGCGCTTTGGCCAGCGTTTTGACGATGCGCTGGAAGCCATGGAACTGGCCGTAGGTGCATCCACCGCTTGGAGCCACGAGGATTTTCTGGCTGCCAAACTCACCCCCGTGTTCTTTGGTTCTGGGGTGAATAACTTCGGGGTGCAAGAGGTGCTTAATGCCGTGGTGGATATGTCGCCCCCACCGGGCAAGCGCATTGCTTACCGTGAGGTCAACCGCCAGCGCGAGGAAGTCACTATTGCGCCCGAGGACAAGAGCTTTAGCGGCGTGGTCTTCAAAGTGCAGGCCAATATGGACAGCAACCACCGCGACCGCATCGCCTTTGTACGCGTAGCCAGC
>CAZMMM010000261.1:0-3543 GCA_964567385.1 uncultured Comamonas sp. | reverse complement strand
GGGCTGGTGCGGGCGGCCCGTTTAGCGGCGGGACGCTCATCCTTACGAGGCGAGAGGGTCATGAATTCTTCACAATTGCAACAAAGTATTTCAACGCATTACAAGCTAACATCCTTGCAGGGGTATTGTCTTATACCTATTCACCGCACCTTTTATATGCTCAAGAAAGTATCTGTAGAACAGCTGCGTTTGGGGATGTTTATCCATACCTTAGGGGGCTCTTGGATACACCACCCATTCTGGCGTAGCTCATTCATGCTGGATGCTCCTGCCGATTTGGCACAGCTGCGCGGCAGCTGCGTGCCTGAAGTCTGGATCGACCTCTCACGTGGCCTGGATGTACTGGCCCCGCAAGAAGCTGCCGCCCAGCCCCCAGAAGAGGCCCTACCCCCCACCGCCCCCGAGCCCCTGCCCCCACTGGGCACAGCCCCCACCCCTTTAGGCTTGGAAGTAGAAAACGCCCGCCGCTTATGCAACCAGGCACGTGCTGCCGTGCAAGACATGTTCCAGCAAGCACGTATGGGCCAAGCGCTGAACATGGAGGCCAGCGCCAGGCTGGTCGATGAAATTAGCGATTCTTTGGCGCGCAACCCTGATGCCCTCATCAGCATGGCCCGCCTGAAAACTGCGGATGACTACACCTATATGCACTCTGTAGCCGTCAGTGCCCTAATGACGGCTCTGGCCCGCCAGCTTGGCTACAACCCCACTCAGGTGCAGCAGGCCGCTTTAGCAGGCTTATTGCATGACATAGGTAAGGCACGCTCTGACATTGAGATTCTGAACAAGCCAGGGGCCCTGACAGATGCCGAGTTCGAACATATCAAGCAGCACCCTGTGACTGGCTACAAACTATTGAAAAACAGTGTGAACGATACCTTGGTGCTGGATGCCTGCCTGCACCATCATGAACGCCTGGATGGCAAGGGCTATCCAGGCCGTCTCAAGGGCGAGGAAATCAGCGAGCTGGCACGCATGGCGGCAATTTGCGATGTCTATGACGCCATCACCTCTGACCGCCCTTATAAAAAGGGCTGGTCGCCCGCAGTAGCCCTGCAGCGCATGGCGCAGTGGTGTGGTGACCATCTGGACGAGCGGCTGTTTCGTGCCTTCGTCAAAACCTTGGGGGTGTACCCCGTCGGCAGTTTGGTGCGCCTGAGCAACCAGGAACTAGCCATTGTGTTTGCGCCTTGCGCAGAAAACTCCTTGGTGCCCAAAGTCGTGCGTTTTTATGATGTCGAGCGCCAGCGCCTGCTAGACAAGCCCTTGGCCACGGACCTGCGCCTCACCCCTGAACTAAACATTACCCAACGTGAAGAGCCTAGCAGCTGGCCCTTCACCAACTTGGATGGCCTGTGGCAAAACGCCTGCCGCAGCCTGCTGAGCAAGCCCGCTGCGGCCAACCACGCCCCCACCTTAGCCTCCGCTTAAGCGCGTTAGCCTTCAGCGCGATTGCGCCCTTTGGCTTTTGCGCGGTAAAGCGCCTCATCAGCAGCACTCAGCACAGCCGCTGAGCCGCTTCCGCCCTGCGCTTGCGGATACGGAATCAGTGCTGCCACCCCCGCACTAATCGTCACAAAGGGGCTGGCTGGCGAGTCTTCGTGCGGCATTTGCAAATCACGCACAGCCTGCACCATTTTTTCAGCCACGGCCAAAGTGCCCTCATAGTTGGTATCGGGCAGTAGCACCACCAGCTCCTCACCACCATAACGGGCCAGCAAATCGCTATTGCGGTGCAAGCAACCGCCCGCCGCCTTGGCCACTGCCTGCAGGCATACATCACCCTGCAAATGGCCATAGTGGTCGTTATAGCGCTTGAAGAAGTCCACATCCAGCATGATGATGCCCAGGGGGCGCTCGCCGCGCAGCGCCAGGGCGCTGGCCTGCTCCAGCCGCTCGTTGAAGTGCGCCCTATTGGCAATGCCCAGCAAGGCATCCGTGCGCGCCAAAGTACGCAGGCGGTGGTTGGCCGCCTCCAGCTCTTGGGTGCGCTGCACAACGCGCTCTTCCAGGGTTTGATTCACAGCGGCAAGCTGGGCATTCTGCGCAGACAAGGTGTGGTACAGGCGGTTAATCATCTTCAGCAAGGCTTGGGCGCTGGACTGTTTGTCTTGCACCTCGCTGTCAAAAGCGGCCGCCGCTGTCACGCCCTGCTTCATCAAGTTGATTTGGCGCGTCATAGACTGGTCTATGCCCAAAATATGCAGGCCCAGCCAAGAGGTCAGCACCCCTAAAAAGGTCGTACCCGGGTCAGTCATATAGCCACGCTGCGACCACAGCACACGGATTTGCTCCACAAACTGGCGGTGTAGCTCCATATGCACCTGAATGTGGCGTATATCCATGCCATGGCGTTGCATCATGGCTTCCTCTTCCTCAAAGTGGTGCTCGGTGTAGCCAATCAGGCGCTGGTACACCTCTTCTTGCTCGGCCTCTTTATCTAGCCCACCCGTAGGCTGCAGGGCACGATGCAGTTCGTTGAATAGGCGCAGCAAGGCTTGATGCTGGTCATCCACATCGTCTATGCCAGTTACGAAGTTGTCATCCCATACAAAAGCAAGATTCATGGCTGCGCCCCTATCGTTCTTCAAATGTTGCAATGTACGCACAAACCCACCAAGCCCATGCTGACTTGGCTCAAGTCCAGGGTTTTCCGGGCCTAGTGAAAACCCCAGCATCCTACGAACGCGGCGCAGCTTTGCGACAATCCGCCCCTTTTGCTTCTTCAACTTGGAACGGGCTTGTCCAGCCCTCAAGACACCATGCTCACCACCACGACCACCTATCGCCTGAGCGATTTTGATTTCGACCTCCCTCCGGCCCTGATTGCTCAACACCCCTGCGCCCAGCGCAGCGCCTCGCGCCTGCTCGATGGGCGCGGCGCTGCTCCCATTGACCGCATCTTTCACCAACTGCCCGAGCTACTGCAGGCGGGCGACCTGCTGGTCTTTAACGATACCCAGGTGGTCAAAGCACGCATCTTTGGCGAAAAAGCCAGCGGCGGCAAACTAGAGCTGCTGATTGAGCGCGTGCTCCCCAACAGCAACGAAGTCGTGGCGCACATGAAAGTCAGTAAAAAGCCCCCCGTAGGCGCACGCCTGCACCTGTGCGGCGGCCTGGGGCGCGGTGGTTTTGATGCCGTGCTGCTAGGGCGCTGGCCGGATGCGGATGGCCCGCTTTTTCACCTCGCGCTGCAAGGCGAGCCAGGCCAAACCCCGTGGAGCCTGATGGAGCAATTCGGCCACCTGCCCCTGCCCCCTTATATAGAGCGCCAGCAAGCCAGCGGCCAAGACCCGCACAGCGCCCAGGACAGCCAGCGCTACCAAACCGTATTTGCCCGCTATCCAGGCGCAGTGGCCGCCCCCACCGCCGCCTTGCACTTTGACCAGGCCGTGCTCGATGCCCTGGCACAGCGCGGCGTAGAAACTGCCAGCGTGACCCTGCATGTGGGCGCGGGGACCTTCCAGCCCGTCAAGACCGAAGACCTCAGCCAGCACCAGATGCACAGCGAGTATTATGACATCCCTCTACCCACCCTTGCCG
>CAZMMM010000260.1:0-3550 GCA_964567385.1 uncultured Comamonas sp. | reverse complement strand
GGGTGGGTAATTTGTGTGAGCGAGCGCCCTTCTTCAAAAAAGCTCTTGAGCCCCAGGCGGTATAGCGGCAGTTTTTCTTCGGCAATCAGTGGGATTTTTTCGCCTGGCAGGCGGCTGACCAAGGCAGCGGGCAGGTACTCTTTAATTGCGACTTCTTGTCCTTGCCCATCCACTGCCAGATACACCACCCCAAAGCCACCGGCGGCCAAGCGCCTTACGATGCGATAGCCCCCGATGACGGTACCGGGCGGCAAAGCGGCTGGTTTAGTGTTGGTTTTCATTGTTAAAAGTGATGTAGCTTCAAAGCGCTGTGACAGGCTGACATAATCAAGCGCTTGCACGCAACCATAGAACCTGAAAGACAAAGGCAAGCCCCATGCCAGTTTACAGCATGACCGGATACGCCAGCGCCCAGTACGCGCCCGCCTCCGACACCGAGCCCCCCCCCCTGCAGCACACCAAGCTGGGGCTGGAAATTCGCGCCGTCAATAGCCGGTTTTTAGACCTGAGCTTTCGCCTGCCCGAAGAGTTACGCGCCCAAGAGCCTGCGCTGCGCGCCCTGCTCACCCAAAAGCTCAAGCGCGGCAAAGTCGAGGTCCGTGCTGCTTTTGACCAGGACAGCAGCGCCCAGCTTCCTCAGCCAAACATAGCGCTGCTGCAGCGCTTGGGCAGCCTGCAAGAAATGGTGCAGTCCTGGCTGCCCCAGGCACGTGATTTGTCGGTTGCCGATGTCCTGCGCCTGGCAGGACAAAATCCGCTGCCCCAGGATGACTGGGCCGAGATTGTGCCCAGCCTGGCACAAGAGGCAGTCAAAGCCCTGCTCGATGCCCGCGCCCGTGAGGGCAAGCGCCTGGCCAGCCTGCTGCAAGAGCGCCTGAGCCAATTGCACGAGCTCGCCGCCCAAGCCGCCCCCTTAATCCCGCAGTTGGTAGAGCAGCAGCGCCAACGCTTTTTAGAGCGCTGGCAAGAGGCCATGGGCCTGTCCTCCGAGCAACCTGCACTCACCGAGGCCGCCCAAGAGCGCGCCCTGTCTGAAGCCACTGCCTTTGCCATCCGCATTGATGTTGCTGAAGAGCTAGGTCGCCTGCAAGCCCATCTACAAGAGATTGAACGCCTGCTCAAAAAAGGCGGCGAGATTGGCAAGCGCCTAGACTTTCTGATTCAGGAACTACACCGTGAGGCCAACACCCTGGGCGCAAAATCCACCACGCTGGAGCTGACCCGCATCAGTGTAGATATGAAAGTTTTGATTGAGCAAATGCGCGAGCAGGTGCAAAACATCGAATAAACACTTTTTTTCTCCATGGCCAAACTGGCACAAGGGCGCGGCAGCGCCCTTTTTCGCAGACAATCACCTCTTTGCTTCCACGCTTATGCAGAACCAATCACCTGGAAATTTATTTGTCGTTGCCGCCCCCAGCGGAGCGGGCAAGTCAAGCTTGGTCAAAGCTTTGCGCGCTTTTGATGCGCGTGTCTACCCCTCGGTATCACACACCACGCGCGCGCCACGCGGCCAGGAAAAGCATGGGCGCGAATATTTCTTCGCCTCAGAGGCTGAGTTTGATGCCATGGTCACCGCTGATGCCTTCATCGAATGGGCCAATGTGCACGGCAAACGCTACGGCACATCGAAAAAAGGCATCCAAGAGCGCCTGGCCAATGGCGATGATGTGCTGCTAGAGATTGACTACCAAGGCGCTTTGCAAGTGCGCGCCGCCTTCCCCCAGGCGGTATTGATTTTCATCCTCCCGCCCAGTTGGGAAGAGCTGCGCTCTCGCCTGGAAAATCGTGGTGAAGATGCCCCCGAGGTGATTGATCTGCGCATGAAAAATGCCGAAATGGAGATGGCCCAGGCTGAAAAATTTGACTTCGTTATAATCAACGAGTTATTTGAGAGCGCTTTGTTTGACCTCAAAACCATCATTCACGCCCAAAGGCTGCAATACCAAAGCCAGCGCCGTTTACGCGCTGACGTATTTGCCTCATTGAACCTGGGCGCCTAAGCCCCCTTTGCCAATTACCACTTACCCGGAGTACTGTCATGGCCCGTATTACTGTTGAAGACTGCCTGGAGCAGATTCCCAACCGCTTCCAGCTGGTGCTGGCAGCCACCTACCGCGCACGCATGCTGCACCAAGGCCACGCCCCCAAGGTGGAATGCCAAAACAAACCCGGCGTAACCGCCCTGCGTGAAATTGCCGAAGGCAAAGTCGGCTTGGAAATGCTGAAAAAAGTACCCGGCTGATTTGCTCTGGCGACAGCCCCAACTTTTTTCAAGCCTAAAAAGCATCGACAATAGAAGCACTGCTAGGCGGTGCTTTTTTTATGGCAGCAAGCCTGCCTCCGTCTTCACGCTACATTAGATTTTATGAACGCGGTTGTGCATACTTTCCCCATTCCTTCGTCTTTCCCCTCGATACCCATCGCCAAAGACTTGCCAGAAGCCGAGCGCCTGGCCAAGGCTGCCGAGGTCTCTGCGCTGCACTTTGAGCACTTGGCTGGCTTCCTGGGCTACCTCAGCCCAGAGAACCTCGCCACGGTACGCCGCGCTTGGGAGTATGCAGACCAGGCACACCGCAACCAATGGCGTAGCAGTGGTGCCCCCTATATCACCCACCCCATCGCCGTCACCGGCATTTGCGCCAACTGGAAGCTAGACACCCAAGCCCTCTGCGCCGCCCTCTTGCACGATGCCATGGAGGACTGCGGCATCAGCAAAGAAGATATCGCCCAGCGCTTTGACCCCACGGTGGCCGATTTGGTCGATGGCCTGACCAAGCTGGACAAGCTGCACTTCAACAGCCGCGAAGAAAGTCAGGCCGAGTCTTTTCGCAAAATGCTGCTGGCTATGGCCAAGGATGTGCGCGTCATCCTCGTCAAGCTGGCTGACCGCACCCACAATATGCGCACCATGGGCGATATGCCGCGCAGCAAATGGGGGCGCATTTCCTCTGAAACTCTAGAGATTTTTGCCCCCATCGCCCACCGCCTGGGCTTGAACCAAAGCTACCGCGAACTAGAAGAGCTGGCCTTTCGCCACTTGCACCCCTGGCGCTTTGAGACACTGGAAAAAGCCATCAGCAAATCGCGCTCGCGCAGGCGCGGGGTGGTGCAAAAAGCCCATCAAGAAATTCAGCAAGCCCTAGAAAAAAGCGGCCTGCAGGCGCGCTTGTCAGGGCGAGAGAACACCCTGTCCAATCTCTACCAAAAAATGCAGGCCCAACACCAAAGCTTTGCCCAGGTAACCGACACCTACGGCTTTCGCTTGATACTGCCCAGCATTACCGATTGCTATACCGCCCTGGGCGTACTGCACCAGCTGTATAAGCCTGTGCCTGGCCGCTTCAAAGACTATATTGCTATCGCCAAAAACAATGGCTACCAGTCTTTACACACCACTTTGGTCGGGCCTTCTGGCCTGAGTATTGAGTGCCAATTGCGCACCGAGGCTATGCATATCGTGGCAGAGGCCGGCATTACAGCCCACTGGCTCTATCAGGGTGAGCAAAACCAGCAGGAATCCCTGAATACGCAGTGGCTACAGTCGCTG
>CAZMMM010000259.1:0-3552 GCA_964567385.1 uncultured Comamonas sp. | reverse complement strand
TTTTGAATTTGCGCGGCAGGTAGGTTGCGCCCAGTAGCGGCTCGGCATCGTCTGCGCCGTCGGTGGTTTGTGCTAGGCGGTCAATCCATAGCTCGCGGTAGGCGCTGGTGCGCGGGGCGAGATGCTCCATCAGTTGCCACGACCAGTCATAGACCTTGGCGTGGCCGCTGGAAATCTGCGGATTGACCGAGCAGACAAAGGTTCGCACCACATCCCCGCAAGCGGCCAGGGTGGATAGGCCGGTGGTGTTGATGCCGTGCATCAAATCGCGCATATCTTCCTTGCGCACGCCGTGAATCTGGAAGGTTTGGCGCGTGGTAATGCGCAGCCCGGCATTGCCGTAGCGGCTGGCCAGGTCATCCAAATCCAACCATTGTTGGGGGCTGAGTACGCCACCGGGCAGGCGCACGCGCACCATGAAGCTGTAGTCCGGCTCCAGCTTCTGGCGGCGGCGCTCGTCGCGAATGTCGCGGTTGTCCTGCTGGTAGCTGCCGTGGAATTTCATCAGCTTGTTATCGTCCTCGCTGATAGCGCCGGTGCTGCGGTCGGCCAGCCCTTGGGCAATCGTGCCGCGCAGAAAGCGGCTGTCCAGCTTGAGTTGCTCGGCAGCGGGTAAAGGAGAGGCTGCCTCGGCTTTGGTTTTGGTGATAGTGATGCGGTCAGTCATAAAAAATCCAGGGTGCAACAAGCCAGCGCGGGGCATTGGGGATGCTCCGCACAGAAAAAATGGCTATGAAAAGTGGCTAGGAAAAAAGGGCGCTTATTTAATACACATCGCGCAGATAGCGGCCTTGCAACTGCAAGCCCTTGAGCCAATCGGCAGCCGATTCGGGCGACAGGCCGCCGTGCTGCTCGGCCACATCCAGCAGCGCTTGCTGCACATCGGCGGCCATGTGCTGGGCATCGCCACAGACGTAGAGGTAGGCTCCGCCTTCCAGCCATTGCCACAGCTCAGCGCCCTGTTCGCGCAGGCGCTGCTGCACGTAAATTTTTTCTGCCTGGTCGCGGGAGAAGGCCAAGTCCAGCCGCGTGAGCGCCCCTTATTGCAGCGCCTGCTGCCATTCGGTTTGGTACAGAAAATCGCTGTGGCGGTGCGGGTTGCCAAAAAATAGCCAGTTGCGCCCGCTGGCTGCATCGGCCTGGCGCTGCTGCACAAAGGCGCGAAACGGTGCAATCCCCGTGCCCGGCCCCACCATGATGAGGTCGCGGCTATCGTCCTGCGGCAGGCGGAAGCGCTCGTTCGGCTCAATGAACACCGGCACGCTCTCGCCCTCGCTGGCATCGCTCAGATAGTGGCTGCTGACCCCCCAACGCGCTTCGCCGTCTCAAAAGTCAGGTGCGCCAGCGTCAAATGCACCTCCTCATCCACCAGCGCCTGGCTGCTGGCAATGGAGTACATGCGCGGAGCCAGCGAGCGCAGCGCGGCCACCAGCGCCGTTGCATCCCATTCGGTGGGGTAGTTGCGCAGCAGGTCAATCAATTGCTGGCTGGCCAGTAGCTTGCTCAGTTCTGCCGCGCCTTCAGGGGCTAGCAGGGCTTGCAGCGCCGCATGATTGCCGCGCTGGGCGTGGGCAGCCACAAAGGGACGGGTCAGCAGGGTGAGTTCGCGCCGCTGGGTCAGCCATTGTTCTAGCGGTAGTGTGGTGGCGTTGTGCGTGACCGGCTCTGCGCCATCCAGCCCCAAGGTGTGCAGAATGCGCTGCACCAGCTCGGGCGACTGCACCGGCCACACGCCCAGCGCGTCGCCGGGCTGGTAGTGCAGGCCGCTACCTTCCAGCGATAGCTCGATATGGCGCACATCCTTATCACTGCCGCGCCCGACGATGCGCTGGTTGAGCAACACTTCGGCTTGGAAGGGGCGCTCGCGTGTCCAGCCGGTTTCGGCCTCTGCACCGACGGGCGCGGGCTGGGCTGAACCTGCTTGTGTGCCTGCACCCAATTGCTGGCGGGCGTGGGTCAGTGCCTCTTGCGCCCAGGGGTCGGCCACGGTGGCAATGTCCACATCCGCCTCGGCGCGGGGCAGCAGGCGCTGTGCGCCTAGTTCCGCTAGGCGCTCATCCACACAGCGGCCAATACCGCAGAAATCGGCATAGCTGGAATCGCCCAGCCCCAGCACCCCATAAGCCAGTTGCGGCAGTTGCGGGGCGCGTTTGCTGTTGAGAAATTCAAAAAAGCCCCGCGCATCGTCTGGCGGCTGGATGGACTCGCCCGCGCTTTGCGTGCAAATCACGATGTAGAGCAGGCGCTCTTTCTTCAGCTCGCTGGTGCGGTAGGCATCGGCACGCACCAGACGCACGGCCAACCCGGCTGTCTGCACCTGGCTGGCTAGGCGCTCGGCCACGCGCTTGGCGTTGCCGCCCTGGCTGCCGTAGAGAATCGTCAGGCGCTCGCTCACCGCGCTGTGCGCCTGAGTGGTGGGCGCTGCCTGCCCCGCCTGCCCGGTAAGCGCCAGCGCCGCACCAGCGGGCAAGCCCTGCGGCAATTGGCGGGCAATACCGGCCATAAAGCCCGACAGCCATTGCAGCGCGTGGCTATCTAGCCCCTGCGCCAACTCAGCGGCCAGGCGAGCCTTCTCGCTGGAAAGAGGGAGTACATCCAATGGGGCATCACCCAGGGTAGTCATGGCGTTCACTGCTTTCTATATGCAATAAAAATATAACAAAACCGTAATTGATACGAATATGTGTATATTAAACGCAGTTCTTACTACTTCCAAGAATTAAGTTTTCATAAGATAAGTGGTTTTTTGCATAAAAGGGGGCGGCAGGGCGCGAAGAGTGAGGAGAAAAATCCGATATGTCGCAAAAAGCCGAAAAATGCGACATGTTTTCTGGACGTGTCGCCGTCGGCGACATATCATCCAAACGTGTCGCAAAAATTGAAAAAATGAACCATGTCCGCTTGGCATCCTGAACGCCCCTTCAACGATTTGCCCCCGCTGCCGCCCGCTGCACAGGTGGAAACCCATGCAGTGCTCAAACAATGTATTGCGGCGCGTGCAGCGCTGGCAGAGCTAAAGCAAGCGGCAGCCTTGATTCCCAACCCGGCAGTGTTAATCAATACCCTGCCCTTACTGGAAGCGCAGGCCAGTTCAGAGATTGAAAACATCGTCACTACCACAGACCGGTTGTTCCAGTACCGGCACGGCAGTGATGCCGCCGACCCAGCCACACGCGAGGCGCTGCGCTACAGCGCGGCGCTGATGGAGGGGTTTGAGAGCCTCAAGCACCTACCCCTGAGCACCCGCACGGCAGAGCAGGTTTGCTCACGCATCAAAGGCACGGATATGCGCGTGCGAAAAACAGGCGGCACGGCGCTGGCGAATGAACAAACCGGGCAGGTGATTTACACCCCGCCGGTGGGTGAAGATGTGCTGCGCGGCAAGCTGGCCAATTGGGAGCGGTATTTGCACGAGGCGCAAGACATTGACCCACTCATCCGCATGGCCGCTGGGCACTATCAGTTTGAGGCGATTCACCCCTTTACCGATGGCAATGGCCGCACCGGGCGGGTGCTCAATAGTTTGTTTTTGATTCAAGAGGGCTTGCTGAG
>CAZMMM010000258.1:2386-3553 GCA_964567385.1 uncultured Comamonas sp. | reverse complement strand
ACGGCGTGGGGTTGCCCGCCCAGTAGGCGCTGCTGCTGGGGTGAATATAGGCCAGCCAATAGCCCCCGCCGAGGCCGCCGCCCCAGAGCAAGGCGCAGTACACCAGCAGTGGGGCGAGGGTCACGCGCCAACTGCGCAGCAGGAAGATGCACACGCATTGCACGCTGTCTGCCGCTTGGTACAGCGCCACCCATAACAGCACGGCGCTACTCAGGGCGATAACGGCGGCATCAGTGGTGTAGATGCCGGGCAGCGCTTGGCGACCCAGCAGCAGGGCGGCGCATAGCAGCAAGCCGCTGATGAGGGCAGCCTTCACCCCCAGCCAGGCGGTGGCTTGTGCTTGCTGCTCCTGCCCCATGCCGCGCCACCAACTGGCGCGGGCGCTGACGGCAATGCCCAGCGACAGCGGCAGCATGTAGCACAAAGCACCTAAGTTGGCGGCAATCTGGTGGCTGGCCGCTGCCTGTGTGCCCTGACGCGCCACAAACAAGGCCACCAGGGTGAACGAAGTCACTTCCACCAAAATCGACAAACCCGCTGGCACGCCCAGACGCAAAAACTGGCGCAGTTGCGCCCAGTCTGGTGCTTCCAGGCGCTGCCAAAGCTGCAAAGGGTGATAGAGGCTTTGTGTGCGCAGCAGTAGCAAGCCCAGCGCCAGAATGGCGTAATCCACAATCAGCGTTGCCCAGGCGCAGCCGACCACACCCATGGCAGGCATACCTGCGCCGCCAAAAGTCATCCAGATAGACAGCGGCACTTTCAGCACCAAGGCGGCCACCTGTATCCAAGTGACCAACTGGGGCTTGCCCAGCGATTGGTTCAACGTGGTGTAAAGGCGAAAAAACAGCGCCGACGGCAATGCCCAGCCCACCACTATCAGATAGGCGCGAACGCTGGCTTGCATGGCATCGGGCACTTGCGTCCAGCGCAGCAGCGGCTCGGGAAACAGCAGCAAGCCCATGCCCAGCAGGCTAGCGGCCACCGCCAGATATACCGCTTGGCGCACCGAGCGCCCCAGCGCCAGATAGTCCTTGCGCCCGTGCAGCTCTGACCAAATGGGTAGCAGCGCTTGCAGCACCCCCATCAAGGCGACAAACACGCTGATAAACACGGCAGAGGCCACCGACAGCGCCGCCAGCGCATCGGCAGAAAAGCGCCCGGCAACGA
>CAZMMM010000258.1:0-2376 GCA_964567385.1 uncultured Comamonas sp. | reverse complement strand
GTAGGGTGGGGGTCATGAGGGAGCCGTGTTTTTATTCAGCACTGCGCCGCTGTAGCAGCAGCCAGTGGTCTT
The DNA here is from genome assembly GCA_964567385.1 of uncultured Comamonas sp. GTDB lineage: Bacteria > Pseudomonadota > Gammaproteobacteria > Burkholderiales > Burkholderiaceae_C > Comamonas. The sequence continues at coordinate 2,304 of CAZMMM010000258.1, read as the reverse complement.
GGCGGTCGGTGGGGCGGGTTGCACCGCCTAGCAAATGCCATTGCTGCCACTGTTCTAAGGGCAGGGCAGCTTGTTGGCTGGATTCGGTGGTGACGATGTCGCCCCAGGCCGCCGCTGGGGTCACTAGCCAGGGGCAGGCAGTGGCCTCACCAGTGCCGGGGTAAGCGCGTATCTGCCAACCGCCATGCCAGGCCAGGGCACTGACTTGGGCGGCATTCATCCCCAGGGTGTAGAGGCAGCCCTCATCTTGCCCATTCAGTTGCGTAGGCTGCATAGCCTGGGTAGGTGGGGCGGGCAGCAGCGCAGCCAGGCGCTGCACTTGGGGGGCGTAGCTGCGGCCATAGTCCAGCATGGGCAGCCATAGCGTCATTAGCAGCACCCAACCCAGCACCGTACCGCCTGCGGGCAGCGCCAGGTTTTTCCACAGTGCGGCGCGGTGGCGGCGGGTGCGCCAGGCCAACAGCAGCAGCCACGCTGCCGTAGCCAGTAGGGCGATGGCAAAGGGCAGTAGCTCAAACGGCGGCTGGTAGCCATCGGCCAATCGCGCCACGTTGGCGGCAGGCTTGGCGGGAATGCCCGTCTGCACCGATAGCCAGACCACCCACACCGTCAAGGCGCAGGCGGTGAAGAAAATCAGCGTCAGCCAGTCGATAAAAGCGCTCAGGCTGCGCTGTAAGGTGGGCAGGGCAAAGGCGGCCAGGGCAGCAATCGCCGGCAGGCTTAATAGCAGCGAACGCTCGCGCTCGGGCGAGAAGATGGTCGCCAGCAAAGCCAGCAGCCACAGCCACAGGGGAATCAGCAGGTGCAAATGCCGCCCCTGCCCCAGTTGGCGCAGTTGCGCACGCCAGCGCCACAGCGTCCACAGCGCAAACGGCCAGGCAGGCCAGGCAAACCAGGTTAGCAGCCGCGCTAGGCTATCCCAATCGGCCAAGCGGCTAGCGCCGGTAGCCAGCCAGGTTGTGGGGAGGAGGGCGGCAGCCTCTGGCCATTGCCCCAGGCGCAGAGCCATTGCAGCGGCCACGCACAGGCACAGCAGCCACCAAGCCGCCCAGCTATGGCGCTGGCTGCGGGCAATCCATTGATTGCCCCCCGGCGCAAAAAGCGCCAGCACGATGGCGAATATTCCCAGCCCCAACGCCAGCAAAACCGCCCCAGACAAGGCCAGCACCAAGCTGCCCAACAAAGCCGCCAGCGCTGTGCGCTTAGGCTGCCAGCCCATATTGCCCAAGGCATACAGGCTGATGCACACCCCCGCCAGTTGCAGCAGGCTATGGCTGGCCTCGTGCCCCATTTGCGCCAGCCCCAGGCAGGCCAGCAAGGCCAGCAAAGCGCCATCCGCCAGGGTGCAGGCGTAGTCTTTGGGGTGGGCTTCCCCGCCAAAAGCAAAAGCCACCGGCTGGGCGCTGGGCAAACGCGCCAAGCCATACACCGCCCACCACAGCGCCAACATACACAGCACCAGCAAGCCCATAAACGGCAGGCGCAGCACCGTATCTGCTGGCCAACTGCTAGGAGCCAGCCATAGCGCGGCAGCACCCAGCCAGTAATGCAGCAGGCCGGGTGCTTCGGGCAGCAGCGCCCCTTCTTGCAGGGCGGGGGCAAGCCAAGGGCTTGTGCCTAGCGCCATGGCATGTGCCAAGCCCAGGGTTTCCATATCCGCCTCGCGCCAAGGCTGGCGGCCTACAAAGCCTGCCAACACATAGGCCGCACACAGCAGCACCACCACCCAGCGAGGCAGGCGGCGCACAGCTTGTTGAGAAACCAGGGCGGGCGAGGGCAAGTGCATGAAACAAATCCAAAAAATAAATCCAAACACAAAGGCGCTGGAACGGGCTAGGCGTGAAACCCCGTAGAAACCCGACATTGTGCGTCAAGAGTGCCAACACCCTCTCAAGCACAGACATAACACAGGCATAAAAAAAGCAGCCCATAAAGAGCTGCTTTTTGCGGTGGCCTTGCCAGATAAGGGGCAGGCGCTTGGGGCAATTACTTGCGAGCGAAACGGTTGCGGAAGCGCTCCACACGGCCACCCATGTTGTCCAAGGATTTTTGTGTGCCGGTGTAGAAGGGGTGGGACTCGGAAGAGGTATCGAGCTTGAACAGGGGGTATTCCTTGCCTTCGAACTCTTCGGTCTCTTTGGTGTTCACGCAGGAGCGAGTCACAAACTTGAAGCCGTTGGACAGGTCAACAAACAGCACTTCGCGGTAATCAGGGTGGATGCCGGGTTTCATGGCGATTTCCTTTGGGTCAGATGCGGTAGCCGTACCAGGCCGCCAGCAACCACTGCTTGGCTAAAAACCCAG
>CAZMMM010000257.1:0-3553 GCA_964567385.1 uncultured Comamonas sp. | reverse complement strand
GCGCGGCCCCGGTGCCATGGTGGCCTTTGAAATCTGCAAGGATGGCAACCCCCAACAGCCCGATGCCGAAGCCACCAAACGCATCTGCGCCGAAGCCGCTAAACGCGGCCTGATTCTGCTGTCCTGCGGCACCTACGGCAACGCCGTGCGCCTGCTGATGCCGCTGACCATTGAAGACAGTGTGCTGGACGAGGGCCTGGCCATCATCAGCGACAGCGTCGCCGCTGCACTGGCTGCGTAAACTACTTAACGCCAAGCCGCTCCACCGCATTCCCGCCCCGGCGGGAATTGCGGTTTTTGGAGCTTATTTATTACCTATTACCTGCTCGGATTAAACCAATGACCTCCCCTCTAGCCCTCCTGCGCGAGCCTAGCCTGCTGCGCACCGACGCTTATATCAACGGCCAATGGCAAGCTGGCAGCAGCCGCTTTGCTGTAGAAGACCCCGCCACCGGCCAGCACCTGGCCGATGTGGCCTGCCTGGATGCCAGCCACACCCAGCAAGCCATTGACGCGGCCAACGCCGCCTGGCCAGCCTGGCGTGCCCTCACTGGCAAGCAGCGCCACGCCATCTTGATGCGCTGGTACCAGCTGCTGATGGAGCACCAGGAAGACCTGGCCCGCATCATGACCGCCGAGCAAGGTAAGCCCCTGGCCGAAGCACGCGGTGAAGTGGCCTACGGAGCCAGCTTTGTCGAGTGGTATGCCGAAGAAGCCAAGCGCACCAATGGCCAAACCCTGCCCCAATTTGACAACAACAAGCGCCTGCTGGTGCTGCGCCAGCCCATTGGCGTGTGCGCCGCCATCACGCCCTGGAACTTCCCCCTGGCCATGATTACGCGCAAGGTCGCCCCCGCCTTGGCTGCTGGCTGCCCGGTGGTCATCAAACCGGCAGAGCTGACCCCCCTATCCGCCCTGGCCGCTGCCGAGCTGGCACACCGCGCGGGCATTCCCGCTGGGGTGCTCAACGTTGTCACCAGCGATGCCCACGGCAGCATTGCCGTAGGCAAACTGCTGTGCGAGAGCGATACCGTGCGCCACCTGAGCTTTACCGGCAGCACCGAGGTCGGCCGCATCCTGATGCAGCAATGCGCCCCCACGGTAAAGAAGCTGGCGCTAGAGCTGGGCGGCAACGCCCCCTTCATCGTGTTTGACGATGCCGACTTGGAATCTGCCGTAGAAGGAGCCATCGTCAGCAAATACCGCAACGCTGGGCAGACCTGCGTCTGCGCCAACCGCCTGTATGTGCAAGACGCGGTGTATGAGCGTTTTGTAGAGCTGTACGCCGAAAAAGTACGCGCCATGAAGGTAGGCAACGGCTTTGAAGATGGCGTAGTGCAAGGCCCCATGATTGAGCCAGCCGCCCTAGACAAAGTACAGCAGCATGTGGATGATGCCGTCGCCAAAGGCGGGCGCGTCGTTGCGGGCGGCCATCGCCTGGAAGGCCAGTTCTACGCCCCCACCATCATTGCCGATGCCACCAGCAACATGCTGGTTGCCAGCCGCGAAACCTTTGGCCCGCTCGCGCCCATCTTCCGCTTCCACACCGAGGAAGAGGCCATTGCTGCCGCCAACGCTACCGAGTTTGGCCTGGCCAGCTACTTCTACAGCCGCGACGTAGGCCGCATCTTCCGCGTGGGCGAGGCGCTGGAGTACGGCATGGTGGGCATCAACACCGGCCTGATTTCTACCGAGCATGTGCCCTTTGGCGGTGTCAAGCAATCCGGCCTGGGTCGCGAAGGCTCCAGCCACGGCATGGATGAGTACCTAGAGATGAAATACCTCTGCCTGGGGGATATCCTCAAATAAGCACACTGGGCAAGCTCACCCACTCCACGCCTGCAGACCAAAAATCTGCAGGCGTTTTTTTGTGCTTCCACGACCCCACACTCAAAGCCCAGAAAAAAACACTTGACGCAATCATTTCGATATGATTAGAATTATCGTCATGAAAACCGAATACGCCCAAGCCCTGCCCGAAGCCTGGCAGGCCATGTCCAAAGTCTTTGTCGCCCTGGGTGACCCACACCGCCAGCGCATTTTGCTGCTGTTTGCTGCGGGCGAGCGGCTCAATGCCGGGCAGATTGCCGCTGTCAGCCCGCTGGCGCGCTCCACGGTATCCCACCACCTGAAGGTCTTGTACGAGGCACAGGTGCTGGCATCAGAAAAAATCGGCAAGGAAGTCTGGTACTGGATTAACCGCGAGTTGCTGATTGACTCCTTCACCAACGTGCTGGACTACATCCAGGAGAACACCTAAATGCTACAAAATGCCATTCGCTGGGTGCTGCGCGCACTGATGCGCCTCTTGTTTCGCGTGCAAGTGCACCAGCACGCACAGACCCTAGATCACCAGCGCCTATTGGTAATTGCCAACCACCGCTCTTTTCTGGATGGGCTGCTGGTGGGGCTGTTTCTACCTATGCGCCCGGTGTTTGTGGTGCACACCACGATTGCGCGGCAGTGGAAGTTCAAGTTGCCGCTGATGCTGGTGGATTACCTAGCCGTGGATACCGCCCACCCCATGGCCATGAAGCAGGTGGTGCGCCTGCTGGAGGCGGGCCGCCCAGTGGTTATCTTCCCCGAGGGGCGCATCACCCAGACTGGTTCGCTGATGAAGGTTTATGAAGGCCCCTCCTTCGTCGCCGTGCGCACACAGGCCATGGTGCTGCCCGTGCACATCGAGGGCACAGAGCGCAGCTACTTCTCCCGCCTGTCGGGGCTGTTTCCACGCCAGTTTTTCCCGCGTCTGAGCCTGTCTATCCAGCCAGCCCAGATGCTCAATGTACCCACCCAAGGCATGGCCCGCCAGCGCCGCCAATGGGCTGGGGTGGCCATGCGCCGCCTGATGCAAGAGGCCGGCTTTGCCGCCCGCCCCCAGCAGACCCTGTACGGGGCACTGTGCGACAGCGTGGCCCTGCATGGCCGCAACCGCCGCCTGATTGAAGACATGAAGCAGCAGGAATACAGCTATAACGACCTGCTAAAAATGGCGCTAATGCTGACCCGCCTGCTAGAGGGCCCTACCCGCCCAGGCGAGCATGTGGGCCTGCTACTGCCCAACCTGGCACCCACGATTGGCTTGATTTTTGGCCTGACGGCGCGTCGGCGCATTCCTGCCATGCTGAACTACACCGCAGGGGTGGATGGCATGCAAGCGGCCCTGGATGCCACGCAGATGCGGCGCATCGTCACCTCCCGCGCCTTTGTAGAGCAGGCCAAGCTGGGGGACAAGCTGGCCCAGCTGCAAGGGGTGGAATTGCTCTACCTGGAAGACCTGCGCGAGCGCATAAGCTGGGCTGACAAGCTGTGGCTGCTGCTGTGGGCCCTGCCGCGCCCACACGCCTTTGCCCTGCCCGCTTCTAGCGAAGATGCGGCAGTGGTGCTGTTTACCTCTGGCTCTGAGGGCAAGCCCAAGGGGGTGGTACTGTCCCACCGCGCCATCCTGGCCAATATTGCCCAGGTGCAGCAGGTGATTGACATCTCGGTGTACGACAAGGTGCTCAACGCCCTGCCAGTGTTCCACTCCTTTGGCCTGACTGCCGGGGCGCTG
>CAZMMM010000256.1:708-3569 GCA_964567385.1 uncultured Comamonas sp. | reverse complement strand
TGCGCGGCTCCTCGACCTACGTGTATGAAGGCAACTGGAAGCTGCAGGCCGAAAACGGCGCCGACGGCTACCACGTCACCGCCGTGCACTGGAACTACGCCGCTACCCAAGCACAGCGCAAGAGCCGCGACAGTGGCGATGACATCAACGCCATGAGCGCTGGCGGCTGGGCGAAAAACGGCGGCGGCTCCTACTCCTTTGAGAACGGCCACATCCTGCTGTGGACACGCTGGGACAACCCCGAAGACCGCCCCCTGATGGAGCAACGTGAGCGCCTAGTGGCAGAGTTTGGCGAAGCCAAGGCCGACTGGATGATTAACAACTCGCGCAACCTGTGCCTGTACCCCAATGTGTACCTGATGGACCAGTTCAGCTCGCAAATTCGGGTGCTTCGCCCCATTGATGTGAACCGCACAGAAGTGACCATCTACTGCATCGCCCCCAAGGGCGAGTCGGCAGAAGCGCGGGCACGCCGCATTCGCCAGTACGAGGACTTCTTCAACGCCTCTGGCATGGCCACGCCCGATGATTTGGAAGAGTTCCGCGCCTGCCAAGAAGGCTATATGGGCAAGGCCATGCCCTGGAACGACCTGTCACGCGGTGCAAACCACTGGGTAGAAGGCGCAGATGCTGAGGCAGAAAAAATTGGCCTCAAACCCCTGCTCTCTGGGGTGAAGACCGAAGACGAAGGGCTTTACGTCTCCCAGCACAGCCACTGGCTGAACCAAATGCGCGCTGCCGTGAATAGCGCCCCTGCCAAATAAGCCCCATCAGCTATTTCCCTCAAGGAGACTATTGACATGACCCTTTCCTACGAAAACCTGTGCGCCTTTCTCTACCGCGAAGCCCGCTACCTTGATGAGCGCGACTGGGACAACTGGCTGGAGCAATACGCCGAAGACTGCACCTTCTGGATGCCCGCCTGGGACGACGCTGGCGAGCTGACCGAAGACCCGCAAAGCGAAATTTCCCTGATTTGGTATGGCCGCCGCGCCGGGCTGGAAGACCGGGTATTCCGCATCCGCACCGAGCGCTCTAGCGCCACCATTCCCGACACGCGCACCAACCACCACATCAGCAATGTGGAAGTGCTGGAGCAGGACGACAAAACCGTCAAGCTGCGCTTTAACTGGCACACCATGAGCGTGCGCTACAACCACACCGACCACTTCTGCGGAACCAGCTTCTACACCCTGGATGTCTCAGGTGCGCAGCCGCTGATTCAGCACAAGAAGGTGGTGCTCAAAACCGACTACATCCGCCACGTTATTGACGTTTATCACATCTAAGCCTTGGATGGCAGGGCAGGCGCAAGCCCAGTGGCCAAGCACCGGCTTGCCCCTGCCCCCGGAGTTGAGCACCATGACCTACAAAATTGCCCTGAACTTTGAAGACGGCATTACCCGCTTTATCGACTGCAATGCCAGCGAAACCGTGGCCGATGCCGCCTACCGCCAAGGCGTGAACGTGCCCATTGACTGCCGCGACGGCGCGTGCGGCGCGTGCAAATGCAAGGCCGAGTCCGGCCAGTACGAGCTGGGCTTTTACATTGACGATGCCATGAGCGAGGAAGAGGCCAGCCTGGGCTACGTCCTCACCTGCCAGATGCAGCCCCAAAGCGACTGCGTGGTCAACGTGCCCGCCTCTTCGCAAGCCTGCAAAATCAAGCAAGCCAGCATCAATGCCAGCGTGGAGGCCGTGCACCAGCTCTCGCCCAGCACCATCAGCCTGGTGCTGCAAGGCCAGGGCATTGACAAGCTGTCTTTCCTGCCCGGCCAATATGCCAATCTGCAAGTGCCCGGCACAACCCAGACCCGCGCCTACTCCTTTAGCACCATGCCTGCCCAGGGCAAGGTGTCGTTTTTGATTCGCAACCTGCCTGATGGCCTGATGAGTGGCTACCTCACCAGCCAGGCCAAACCAGGCGACAGCATCCAGTTGACTGGCCCTATTGGCAGCTTCTACCTGCGTGAAGTCGTGCGCCCAGTGCTGATGCTGGCCGGTGGCACGGGGCTGGCTCCCTTTTTAGCCATGCTGGACAAGCTGGCCGCCCAAGCAGGTGGTGTAGCTCACCCCATCCACCTGATTTACGGCGTAAATACCGATGCCGACGTAGTGGAAACCGAGCGCCTGGATGCCTTCAAAGCCGCCCTGCCCCAATTCAGCTACGACATCTGCGTAGTGGCCCAAGACAGCAGCCACCCAAAAACAGGCTACGTCACCCACCACCTAGAGCCTGCCCACCTGCACGAGGGCAATGTGGATATCTACCTATGCGGCCCCCCGCCCATGGTGGAGGCCGTAGCCAGCCACCTACGCGCACAGGCGTTAGAGCCAGCGAGTTTTCACTACGAAAAATTTGCTGCCAGCGTTTAAGGGTTCAAAGAATTAAAGGGACTGAAGGAGCAAACCGTATGGCTAATCGTTTTAAGAAAAAAGTCGCCGTCATCACCGGCGCAGCCCAGGGCATAGGCAAATGTGTGGCCGAAAACATGGCCAAGGAAAAAGGCACGCTGGTGCTCGTCGACCGCTCAGACATCGTGCATGAGGTAGCGCAAACCCTGGCTGCCAAATCCAAGATGGAGGTGTTAAGCCTGACCGCTGACCTGGAGCAATTCGCCGAATGCCAGCGCGTCATGGATGCGGCGGTAGAAAAGTTTGGCCGCATCGACATCCTTATCAACAACGTCGGCGGCACGATTTGGACAAAACCCTTCGAGCATTACCAAGAGCACGAAATTGAGGCCGAGGTACGCCGCTCCCTGTTCCCAACCATGTGGTGCTGCCGTGCGGCCATCGGGTATATGCTGGAAAACGGCAAGGGCAGCGTATCGCTGTGCGAAGTGAACGAGTATCACCCC
>CAZMMM010000256.1:0-698 GCA_964567385.1 uncultured Comamonas sp. | reverse complement strand
CGGCAAGGGCAGCATTGTCAACGTCTCCTCCATTGCCACCCTAGGGGTCAACCGCGTGCCCTACGGTGCGGCCAAGGGTGCAGTCAACGCCCTGACCGCCTGCCTGGCCTTTGAAAACGGCGAGCGCGGCATCCGCGTCAATGCCACCGCCCCCGGTGCCACCCAAGCGCCCGCACGCTTGATTCCCCGCAATACAGAAACGCCCAACGAACAAGAGCAGGCCTGGTACCAGCAGATTTACACCCAGTCCATCGACACCAGCCTGATGAAGCGCTACGGCACGCTGCAAGAGCAGGCCGCACCGATTCTGTTCCTGGCCTCAGATGATGCTGCCTACATCACTGGCTCTGTGCTGCCGGTGGGTGGGGGGGATTTGGGGTGAGACCAACGCAGCATCTCCATGTCTTGGAAGGACACAAGGAGGCAGTCCAGAGCAGCCTGCTGGGCAACAGTTGGTGCTTTACGAGGACTGTCGTAAAATCAGCGGCAAGATGGGATTCAAAGATGCAAAAAGCAGGGTCATCAAAGCTCTGGAAAACGGTGATTACTCGCATGAGGTGCGTTTAAACATTGATGAAAAAAACAAGCTCCAAACTGGTGAGGTCAGTGCGGATTTTGTAATTAATATTATAAAAAAATGCACTGGCATTGATTATGAGACTAGCCCACATCATCAAGATAGCAGCCTAGATGTCCAT
>CAZMMM010000255.1:0-3574 GCA_964567385.1 uncultured Comamonas sp. | reverse complement strand
AGCGGGTAGCCGGCTGGGACACGCCCTACCCCCATGCCCAGGAGTGGGCTTACTTCCCCAGCCCCGCCCGTGTGGGGCTGGCCTTGCAACGCACGCTGGAGGGCTGATGCCATGACAAAAGAGCAAGCCATTTACACCATCCGCGTGCCCGATATTGGCGAGGGCATTACCGAAGTAGAGCTGGCCGCCTGGCATGTGGCCGTAGGCGATAGCGTGGCCGCTGACCAGCCCGTAGCCGATGTGATGACCGACAAGGCCACAGTAGAAATCCCCTGCCACGTAAGCGGTACGGTGCTGGCTTTAGGCGGTGAGGTTGGGCAGATTCTGGCCGTTGGTGCTGACCTGATTCGCCTGGCGGTTGCCCCTGGTATGGGTAATACGAATACCAATACCAATACCAGTAGCCCGGTTGAGGCTGCCATGCCACCGCCACCTGCTCCGACTGAGGTTGAAACTGAGGAAGACAACCCTTTCGCCGCTCGACCTGCTGCACCGACTGTAGAAGCTGAAGCAGAGTCTGTGCCGCCACCTTTAACATCCACACCCGCCCCAGAGCAAATGGGGCTAACCGTTGGCCTGGCCTGCTCGGTCAGCACCCAGGCGCAAACGGGTCTGGCCGCGCCTGCGGTGCGCCAGCGTGCGGCTGCCTTGGGGGTGGATTTGGCGCATGTCCCGCCCAGCGGCGCAGCCGGGCAGATTACCCATGCAGACTTGGATGCCTGGCTGCTGGCGCAAACACGCAGCGCTAGTACTAGCGCCTTGGCAGATGAGGGGCAGGAGCACATACCCGTTGTTGGCCTGCGCCGCAAAATTGCCCAAAAAATGCAGGAGGCCAAACGCCGCATCCCCCACTTCAGCTATGTGGAAGAGGTGGATGTGACCGCGCTAGAGCAACTGCGCCAGCAGCTCAATACCTGCTATGCCAGCAGCCGTGGCAAGCTGAGTTTGCTGCCCTTTTTGGCACGCGCCCTGGTGCTGGCGCTGGCAGACTTCCCCCAGATTAACGCCCGCTACGATGATGAAGCCCAGCAAATTACCCGCTACCGCGCTGTGCATCTGGGTGTGGCTGCGCAAACCCCTGCTGGCCTGATGGTGCCCGTGGTACACCATGTGCAAAGCCTTAGTCTTTGGGACTGTGCCGCCGCCATTGCCCAAGTGGCAGCGGCGGCGCGCAGTGGCAGCGCAAGGCGTGAGCAGCTCATGGGCTCCACCATCACTATTAGCAGCCTGGGGGCGCTGGGCGGTATCGTGAGCACACCCGTTATCAATCATCCAGAGGTAGCCATCATTGCCGTCAACCGCATGGTGCAGCGCCCCGTGCTGCAAGACGGCCAATGGGTAGCGCGGCAGATGATGAATTTATCTTCGTCATTTGATCACCGCGTGGTCGATGGTATGGATGCCGCCCAGTTCATTCAGGCGGTACGTAGTTTACTAGAAGAGCCCATGCTGCTACTGGCATAAAAAAATGGGCGGTGATGGACAGATAAACTGCCATCACCGCCCGCGTGATTTTGCGCTGTTGGGCTACAAGCCTTAACCGGCCTTCACTGCCAGTACGGGGCAAGGGGCGGCCATCAGAATATCCTGGGCCACGCTGCCCAAAATGAGCTTGCCCACGGCGGAGCGCTTGCGTAGCCCAATGACCACGAGGGACACATCTTCTGCCACCACCAGCTGCTCGATTTCTTCCACGATGTCTTTGCCGCGCACAAACTGCTTGAATACGGTGGGTACGCTGAGGTTGCTTAGGCGCTGCTCCATAGCGTCGGCTTCGTAGCCGGGCAGCAGATCAGGGTTTTCCTGTGGGCCGCCGGGAGCGGCGTTCACCACATACAGGCGTTCGCCACGGCGGGTGGCAATTTCAATAGCTTTTTCCAGGGCGGCTTCGCCTTCGGGGCGGGGTGCGTAGGCAACAAGAATGGTCATGGGATGCTTCCTTTTAGATCAGGTTTGAATTAAACGGGCTTATTGTGTAAGCAACTGGTAAGCATAGCCCGATTACGTGGCAATGCAGGCTTTTTTTATTTAGGGCTTACACCAAATGGGCGGCTTCCAGCTCTTTTTTCAGATAGGCGTAAAACAGCGGTGCAGCCACCAGACCAGCTGGGCCAAAGACGGACTCGGCAATAAACATCACCGTTAGCAGCTCCCATACGGCAATATGGGTGCGTTGGCCTACCACCTTGGCGTTGATAACGTACTCCGCCTTGTGAATCAGAATCAGAAAGCCCAGGCAGGCTGCGGCGGTGGTGGGCGAGACAGACAAGCCCACCAAAGTCAACACCAGATTGCAGAACAGGTTACCAATGATGGGGATAAGGCCAGCCACAAAGGTCAGGCCAATCAGCGCCGGGGTGTAGGGCAGGCGCATATCCCACCAAGGCAGGATGAACAGCAGGAAGATGGCAGTCAGCGTGGTGTTAAACAGTGCAATCCAGAACTGCGCCGCCACAATTTGCCGAAAGGCATCACCCAGCAGTACTACGCGCTGGCGCAGGCTGCGGGTTAGTGGAGCAACAGGCTCCAGGCGTGGGCGTACTGCCGCCAGCAGGCCAATGAGCAGGCCCACATAAGCATGCAGCAGGCCAGCCAGCCATGCCTTGCCCGCTGAGGCCAGCATGCCCGCTTTGGTGGCGAGGTAGATGGCAATGGTGCGCTGAATGTCTTCAGCGCCTTGGGGTAGTTGGGCAGCTAGGTCAGGGGGCAGTTTTTGCCCCAGGCTGAGCACAGTTTGCGCCAGGAAGGTCAGCAGCTCGCGGTACTGCTGTGGGGCCTCAACAATGTAATCGCGAATATGCGAGAGGGCGCTGGACAGTAGCAGCAGCGGTGCCAGGGCAATTACGCTGGCCGCCAACACCTGCGCCCAGCGCCGTGGGATGACGGCAGGCGCGCGCCGGTCTAGCTTGTTAAGCAGGCGTGATAAGGCCCGTGTAAGCAAAAAACCCAGGCAAGCACAGAGCAGGCCGGGCAGCAAACCTTGCAGCATGACTAGCAGCAGCCCCAGGCCCATGAGTGCATAGCTGCTGATAACCACAGAACGTGGCGCGGGGCTTAAGGGTGTGCGTGCAAGCGGCAAGGGAGCTAGATTCACAAGGGTATTGCCTAGTGTGGGAGGAGGGTTGCGCCCTATACCAGCTGTACGGCAGGTGTTTGCGCTTGGTGCTTGGTGATACGGCCAATGCGGTACACCGTCTCGCCGGCGGCGCTGAGGGTAGCGGCGCAGGCATCGGCCTCAGCGGCGGGAATGACGACTACCATACCAATGCCGTTGTTGAAGGTGCGGTTCATCTCGGTATCGTCAATGCCTGCAGTGGCTTGTAGCCAAGCGAACAGCTCAGTTTGTGGCCAGCTTGCGGTATCAATCTGGGCGGCCAAGCCCTCGGGCAGTACGCGGGGAATGTTCTCTAGCAGGCCGCCACCGGTGATATGCGCCAGGGCGCGAATGGGGTGGGCAGCCAAAGCAGCCAGCACATTCTTCACATACAGGCGCGTGGGCTGCATGATGGCTTGGCGAAAGGCCATGCCATCCAGCGTAGTGGGGGCGCTGCTGCCAGCGCGTTCGATGCACTTG
>CAZMMM010000254.1:0-3607 GCA_964567385.1 uncultured Comamonas sp. | reverse complement strand
CGTGCGCACCTTGAAGCAGGCCGAGCGCGTGACCGAGCTGCTGGCCGACAACGGCCTCAAGCGCGGCGAGAACGATCTCAAGCTCATCATGATGTGCGAAGTGCCCTCCAATGCCATCTTGGCTGACGAGTTCCTAGAGTACTTTGACGGCTTCTCCATCGGCTCCAACGACCTGACCCAGCTCACCCTGGGGCTGGATCGTGACTCCGGCCTGGAACTGCTGGCCAAGGACTTTGACGAGCGCGACCCCGCCGTGCAGAAAATGCTGGAACGCGCCATTGATGCCTGCTTGTCTAAGGGCAAGTACGTGGGCATCTGCGGCCAAGGCCCTTCTGACCACCCCGACTTTGCCAAGTGGCTGGCAGACAAGAACATTGTCTCCATCTCGCTCAACCCCGATACGGTGATTGACACCTGGCAAAACCTGGCCAACTAAACCCGGCCAGGGCAGGAGGGCAGGGAAGAATGCTGCAAGACCTGATAGATGCCCGGCGGCGCGATGAGCGCTCCTCGTCTGTCCCAGCTTCGGCGCAAGCCGAGGTCTTCCCCCCGGACCTGCACGACACCCACCATTTATGGCTCAAGGCCAGCCTGCTCCTGTTGTGGCTGCTGGCCTCTTTTGTTGTCTGTTTTTATGCCCGTGACTTGCAAAACCTGTTTGATGGTTGGCAGTTGGGCTATTGGATGGCGGCGCAAGGCTCCATCCTTATTTTTTTATTGATTGTGCTGCTTTATAGCTGGGCCATGCGCCGCTTTGAAGCGCAGGATGCCGTGGCCGCAGAGCTTGGCAGTACCCAATCAGCAGACGCTGCACCCCCTCCCCATGGCCCAGCAGCCTCCAAACAGCAATAAACCCTTGGCGGGTGACAAAGAGCGCGCCTACGTCTGGCGCTGGCATCGCTTCACCGCTTTCTATACCCTGGGGCTACTGGTTTTTTTGGGCTGGATGGCCTGGGCTGAAGAGCATGGTTTGTCGCGTCAATGGCTGGGCCCCGGCTTTTTATTTCTGACCGTGATGGTCTATGCCTTGATTGGCGTATCTGCACGCACCGGTAGTCCTGAAGAGTACTACGTCGCTGGGCGGCGTATTCCGCCTATGTACAACGGCATGGCGGCAGCGGCTGACTGGATGAGTGCAGCCTCTTTCATCAGCGTAGCAGGGGCGCTATATCTGCAAGGCTTTAGCGGCACGCCGGGCCAGCCCGGTGGCCTGGCCTATCTATTGGGCTGGACGGGCGGTTTTTGCCTGGTCGCCATGCTGGTGGCCCCACATTTACGGGCTATGCAGCTTTACACCTTGCCCGAGTTTTTTCAGCAGCGTTTTGGCGGGCATTGGCCGCGCATTATTGCTGCGCTGGCTACGGTGCTGGTTTCCTTCATGTACGTGGTGGCGCAGATTTACGCCGTTGGCCTGATTGCCTCGCGCTTGACAGGGGTGCAGTTTGAAATTGGCATCATGCTGGGCTTGGGCGGGGTGCTGGTGTGCTCGTTTCTGGGTGGAATGAAGGCCATTACCTGGACGCAGGTGGCCCAATATATTGTGCTGCTGCTGGCTTTTTTGATACCAGTTTCATGGTTGGCCTATCAACAGTTGGGCAACCCTATCGCAGCCATGGCCTATGGCAGCCATTTGCAGGCGATTGTGGATAAAGAGGCCCAGCTACTGACTTCGCCACAAGAGCTGCAGGTGCGCGAGGCATTTGAGCGGCGCGCACAGCTGCTAGAGCAAAAGCTGGCCAATATTGAGCAAGCGCTAGATCAAGAGCGCCTGGCCTTACAAGAAAAAGTGCGCTATTTGCGCGCTATTGGCAGCGATATGGCCACCATCATCGAAGCCAGCAGAGAGCTAGCGCAGCTGCCACACAGCCCAGAGCAAGCCAAGCAGCTATGGTCTGAGCAGCTAGCAGAATACCGTCAGCGTGCCCAGCCCTTAGGGGGCTTACCGCTGCACACCCAGCCTTTTGCGGGTGACCCTGATGGCTCGCCTCAGGAGCAGGCCTTGTTTGAAAGTTCGCGCCGCAATTTCTTGGCGCTGATGTTTTGCCTAATGGTGGGCACAGCTGGCCTGCCGCACCTGCTGACGCGCTTCTACACCGTACCTTCAGTGGCGGGTGTGCGTAGCTCAGTGGCTTGGAGCTTGTTTTTTATTGGCTTGCTTTACCTCAGCGTCCCTGCTTTGGCAGTTTTGGTGAAGTATGAAGTCATGCACAGGCTGGTGGGTCTGCCGTTTGATCAGCTGCCTGCCTGGATAGCACAATGGGCGCAGGTGGATGCTTCTTTGCTGGCGGTGGAAGATGTCAACCACGATGGCATTTTGCAGTGGGGGGAAATCCGCCTAGGGGCTGATTTAATTATGCTGGCTACCCCTGAGATTGCCGGCTTACCCTATGTCATCTCTGGCCTGGTGGCTGCTGGTGGCTTGGCCGCCGCCCTTTCAACGGCAGATGGCTTGCTGCTGACTATCAGCAATGCGGTGGTACGGGATTTGTACTTCCCCGCCCGTAGCCAGCCAGCTAGCAGTGAACAGCGGGTGATTGTTTCCAAGTTTGTTTTGATGGGCGTAGCCTTGGCGGCTGCTTTTGTGGCTGGGCGACGCTCTTCAGACATTTTGCCTATGGTGGCTGCGTCTTTTTCATTGGCGGGGTCAGCCTTTGTGCCCGCGATGGTGCTAGGTATTTTTTGGCGGGGTACCACGCGCCAAGGGGCTGTGGCTGGCATGCTGGGGGGGCTAGGGCTGGCGCTGTACTACATGCTGTCCCATGCGGCGGCGGTGCGCGCTATCTTGCCAGCATCTTGGCTAGCGCAAGAGCTTTGGTGGGATATCCAGCCCGTCTCCGCTGGTGTGTTTGGTGTGGGCTTTGGCGTGCTACTGACGGTTTTAGTTAGTGCTGTAACCCGTTTCAAGCCCAGTTATCGCCGCTCATAACTGCCTTGAAAATCGCGCCACCGTGGTTGAGGGGAGGCGCGTAAACACGTTCTTAAACCCAGAAAGGCTTAAACGGCCAGTAGCTCTACATCAAACTTCAGTGTGGCGTTGGGAGGGATAACGCCGCCTGCACCGCGTGCGCCGTAGCCCAGCTCTGCAGGAATGATAAGAGTGCGCTTGCCGCCCACTTTCATGCCCTGCACACCTTCATCCCAACCGCGAATGACCATACCAGCGCCCAAGGCGAATACAAAGGGGTCGTTGCGGTCTTTACTGGAGTCGAATTTGGCACCTTGCTCGCCGTTGTTATACAGCCAGCCGGTGTAGTGCACGGTAACATTTTTGCCGCGTACGGCTTCAGCGCCTTCGCCTACTTGGGTATCTTGGTATTGCAGGCCAGAGGCCGTGGTGGTCATGGTCATGGTTTCTATCCTTTGCCTATGCATAAAACCACGCATTACACCACGCTATCCCTGCAGGCCAAGCCACCAGCGCCCCGCAAAGGCTTGTAAATCATGTAAACGTTTGAGTAAATCCAGCCCTTGGCCTGTCAGGCTATAGCCTTGCGGGCCATGTTGCATCAGCCCGGCTTGGCGCAATTCTTTGATGCGGGTGTTGAGGGTGTTGGGCGTAATACTGCCCACACTGTCTTGCAGCAGGCGAAAGGTTTGCGGGTGGCCA
>CAZMMM010000253.1:0-3623 GCA_964567385.1 uncultured Comamonas sp. | reverse complement strand
GGCATCACAAACCTGCACAATGGGTGCAATCAGGGTATTCATCTCTGCGGCGCGCTCCTGTGTGCGGTCGTAGAGGAAGTGCAAGGTGGGCACAGTATGGATATGCAGGCGCTTGAACAAGGCATTGCGCAAAAAGCCCGCGCCTTGGTTCAGCGCTTGCTGCGTGGCCTCGGCATCACCCACCAGCAGGCTGAAATACACCTTGGCATGGGCATAGTCGGGCGAAACCTCAACCGACTGCAAAGTCACCATGCCCACACGCGGGTCTTTGAGTTCACGCGCAATCAGCTCGGCCAGGTCGCGGCGGATTTGATCCGCCACCTGGTAGCTGCGGTGGGCGGTGTTACCGCCCTTGTGTGCGCTTTTGCGTCTTGTTGCCATGGCAGAGTACCGCTTCCCTGGGCTTACAGCGTACGGGCGATTTCGCGAATCTCAAACACCTCCAGGATATCGCCTTCGCGAATATCGTTGTAGTTTTTGAGCTTGATACCGCACTCGAAGCCTTCGCGCACTTCCTTGACATCATCCTTGTGGCGGCGCAGCGATTCAATCTCGCCAGTGTAGATGACCACGTTGTCACGCAACAAGCGGAAACGGGCACTACGCGTAACCTCGCCTTGCAGGATGTAGGAACCAGCCACCGTGCCGATTTTGGAGGCCACGAACACGTTGCGAATCTCGGCCATACCGATGATTTCCTCGCGCTGCTCTGGGGCCAACATGCCGGACATGGCGGATTTAATTTCCTCTACCGCATCGTAAATGATGTTGTAGTAGTGCAGATCCACATCGTTGGCTTCGGCGGTTTTACGCGCTTGCGCATCAGCACGCACGTTAAAGCCAATGACCACGGCCTTGGAGGCCAGCGCCAGGTTGATATCCGACTCGCTGATACCGCCCACGCCCGAGTACACGATTTGCACCTTAACTTCGTCGGTCGAGAGCTTGAGCAGCGAAGCCGCCAACGCCTCTTGCGAGCCTTGCATATCGGCCTTGATGATGAGCGACAGGGTCTGTACATCGCCCGCGCTCATCTCGGCAAACATGTTCTCCAGCTTGGCCGCTTGCTGCTTGGCCAGCTTGGTGTTGCGGAACTTGCCGGCGCGGTAGGTCGCCACCTCGCGGGCACGGCGCTCATCGCCCATGACCATGAACTCGTCACCAGCCTGAGGCACATCGGACAAGCCCTGGATTTCCACGGGGATGGAGGGGCCAGCCTCTTTGGCGGTTTTGCCGTCTTCGTCCAGCATGGCGCGCACGCGGCCATAAGTTTGGCCAGCCAGCACGATGTCGCCCACCTTCAAGGTGCCGGACTGCACCAGCACGGTGGCTACGGGGCCGCGACCCTTGTCCAGCTGGGCTTCAATCACCAAGCCCTTGGCAGAGGCATCCACGGGGGCGGTCAGCTCTAGCACCTCGGCTTGCAGCAGAACGTGCTCTAGCAGCTCATCAATGCCCATGCCGCTCTTGCTGGAGACGGCCACAAAGGGCGAATCGCCACCGTACTCCTCTGGCACTACCTCTTCGGCCACCAGCTCTTGCTTGACCTTTTCGGGGTTGGCTTCGTGCTTATCGGCTTTAGTCAGGGCCACCACGATAGGCACACCTGCCGCTTTGGCGTGTTTGATGGCCTCGCGGGTTTGTGGCATGACGCCATCGTCAGAGGCACAGACCAGAATAACAATATCGGTGGACTTGGCACCACGGGCACGCATGGCGGTAAACGCCTCGTGACCGGGGGTATCCAAGAAGGTGATGATGCCGCGCGGCGTTTGCACGTGGTAAGCACCGATGTGCTGGGTAATGCCACCGGCCTCACCCGTAGCCACTTTGGAGCGGCGGATGTAATCCAGCAGCGAAGTCTTACCGTGGTCCACGTGGCCCATGACGGTAACCACCGGAGCGCGGGATAGCTGCTCGCCCGTGTAGCGGGCGGCATCCTCTTCGCTAAAGGCTTCTGGGTCATCCAGCGCCGCCACTTTGGCGGTGTGGCCCATCTCTTCCACCACAATCATGGCGGTGTCTTGATCCAACGGCTGATTGATGGTGACCATTTGGCCCATCTTCATCAAAATCTTGATGAGTTCAGAAGCCTTGACCGCCATTTTGTGCGCCAGCTCGGCCACGGTAATGGTCTCGGGCACCGAGATTTCCAGGGCGCGGAACTCTTGCGGCTGCTGTTGCTGTTGCTGACGTTGGTCGCGGTCATTACCACGACGGCCCGAACGGCCACCAGCACGCCAGTTGCCACTACGGCCACCCAAGCCACCGCTGGCATCACCACGGGTTTTGATTTCTTTTTTCTTGCCATTGGACTCATTGGCCCAGCTGGAAGATAGCTTGGAGGACTTGACCTCTTTGGTGTCTTTACCGGCGGTTTTACGCTCGGTTGTGCTGCTTGCAGTTTTGGCGGCTGGCTTGGCTGCGGCGGCTTTTTTGCCGTCTTCGCCCTTTTCAGCTTTCTCTGCCTTTTCGGGCTTCTCTGGCTTTTTGGCAACCAGTACTTTTTTGGGTGCAGCCATCATGGCGCGAATAGCTTCTGCCTCGGCCAAAGCCCTGCGGCGGCGGTCTTCCAGGTCTTTGGCGCGCTCAGCCTCTTCGCTGGCGCGCTGGCGGGACTCTTCCTGCGCTTGTTTGCGCGCAGCCTCTTGCTCTTTGGCGCGTTCAGCAGCAGCAGCAGCCTGCTCGGCGGCGGCTTCTTTCTTGGCTTCTTTTTCCTGGCGCACCTTAGCGGCCTCAGCTTGCTTGTAAGCACGGGCGCGCTCTTCGGCCTCGCGTTCTTTGCGCTCACGCTCTTCACGGGCCTGACGCTCTTGGCTTTCCTGTGCCAACTGCTCTTCCTGCTTGCGCAGCTGCTCTACTTTCTGGCGCGCCTCATCTTCACGGCGTGCCAGCTCCTGCACCTCTTGGGCAGCCTGGCTGGCTTGGGCAGCGCGCGCAGCAGTTTCGCTGGGGTCTTCGCGCTTGACGAAGGTGCGCTTTTTACGCACTTCTACCTGAATGGTGCGCGCCTTGCCCGTTGCGTCAGCCTGCTTGATTTCGCTGATGGAGCGCTGGGTGAGCGTAATTTTTTTGCGCTCGCCAGCAGCACCCGAGGTCGATTGCAGATGGGCTAGCAGCTGCTGCTTATCCGCTTCAGAGAGCTGATCCTTGGTGGTTTTTTTCGACACCCCTGCGGCTTGCAACTGCTCCAGCAGGGTATCGGGCGATGTTTTGAGTTCAGTGGCGAACTCGGCAACAGTATTCAATGACATATCTCGCTTCTTCCTCCCTGCTTATTCCTGATCCTGGTCAAACCAATGCGCACGCGCTTGCATGATGAGGGCCTTGGCCTCATCGGCGCTTTGGCCGGTCAGCTCAGTCAATTCATCAATAGCCAAATCGGCCAAATCGTCTCGGCTCAACACGCCGCCCTCTGCCAGCTTGGTCAGCAACTCAGGGGTGATGCCTTCCAAATCACGCAGGTCTTCAGCCACCGCGCCCATGCTGGCTTGCTGGGCGATTTCCTGGGTCAGCAAAGCGTCTTTGGCGCGGGTGCGCAGCTCGGTGACCATTTCCTCGTCGAAGGCTTCAATCTCTAGCATTTCGGCCAGGGGCACATAGGCCACTTCTTCCAAGCTAGA
>CAZMMM010000252.1:2774-3629 GCA_964567385.1 uncultured Comamonas sp. | reverse complement strand
ACTCCCAGGCCCGCAGCCAGCACCAGCATGGCTGTGCCCAGGTCAGGCTGCTTCAAAATCAAGCCTACAGGCACCAGCAGCAAGGCAAAGGCCACCACAAAATCCCCCACGCGGATATGCCCCTCGCGCCGTTGAAACCACCAGGCCAGCATCATGGGCATGGCGATTTTGAGCAGCTCTGAGGGCTGAATCACCAGCCCCAGGTTAATCCAGCGGGTGGCACCCTTTTTAGTGATGCCAAACAGCAGCACCGCCAATAAAAGCACCAGCCCAAAAATATAGACAGGTACAGCGGCCACCATGATTTTTTGCGGTGGTATCTGTGCCACTACAAACAAAATACCCGCCGCCAGCAGCATATTGCGGCCATGCTCGGTAAAGCGTGTGCCGTGGTCGTAACCGGCGGAGTACATCGCCAGCAAGCCCGTTGCTGCCAGTACGGCCACCAAAAGCAGCAACAACCAGTCAAAACCCAAAAACATGGGCAGCAGGCGTTGCAAAATAGAGGGCTTATCAAATTCACCAGACATGGCCGCCGATTATCCATGCGCCCCAGACGGGGCTTAGTGGGTCATCGTGACTTTTTATCCGCTTATGACCACCACTCACTTGCTGTATCTGCACGGCTTTCGCTCCTCACCCCAATCTGCCAAAGCCCGCATGGTGGCTGACTATGTGGCCCAGCACCACCCAAAGGTGCAATGGCTGTGCCCGCAGCTACCGCCCTCCCCCCGGCAAGCCATGCAAGAGGTTTTGGCGCAGGTAGCCGACTGGCCCAGCGCCCAGATGGCGGTAGTCGGCTCTTCATTGGGTGGTTACTACGCCAGCTATATTGCCCAGCAAAAAGGCTGCAAA
>CAZMMM010000252.1:1335-2764 GCA_964567385.1 uncultured Comamonas sp. | reverse complement strand
TTGAGCTTGACAACCTCAAGACTACCACAGAAGCCAGCAAAAAGGCTGCAAAAGCGCCCTGCTCAACCCCAGCACCCAGCCAGAGCGCTCGCTGGCAGCCTACATTGGCCAGCATCCGCAGTGGCACGACCCTAGCCAGGCCATCTTCTTCAAGCCTGAATACCTGGACGAGCTGCGCGCCCTTGATTGCAGCCACCTGCCCCCCGCAGGCGCAGAGCTGGGCATTTTTGCCACCGGCGACGAGCTGCTCAACTGGCAAGACATGGCCGCCCGCTACCCCCAGGCGCAACAACATATCGTGCAGGGCGGCGACCACGCCCTGAGCGACTTTGCCCAGCACTTGCCCACCCTGATGGCATTTCTGGATTTGGCCTGAACAAGCGATACAGCATGGGACAATCAGCCGCTATGTACGTATTTTTTGAAGATGCCGGCAAATTTTTAGCTGGCCGCGTTTTATCGCAAACCGACACTTCCGCCCAAGTGGAGCTGGACACAGGCAAGCGCGTGAAGGTGAAAACCGCCCACATCCTGCTGCGCTTTGAGAGCCCCGTCCCCGCCCAGCTCCTCAGCGAAGGGGCTGCGCTAGCCGCCGAGATGGATTTAGACCTGGCCTGGGAATTTGCCCCCGAAGACGAATTTGGCTTTGCCGACATTGCCGCCGACTACTTCTCTGACACGCCCAACACCCTAGAGCAAGCCGCCAGTTTTATGGCGCTGTTTGGTGCGCCGCATTACTTTCGCCGCGCGGGCAAAGGGCGCTTCAAAAAAGCCGCTGCCGAGGTCGTGCAGCAAGCCCTGGCCGCGATTGAGAAAAAACAGCAGCTCCAGGCGCAAATTGATGCCTGGTCTGCCGAGCTAGAAAATGGCCAATGCCCCGCGCCGATTGCCCAGCAGCTCTACAAAATTTTGTTCAAGCCCGACAAAAACGCGCCTGAATACAAAGCCGTGGTGCAAGCCAGCCGCAACGCCCAGCAAGCACCGCTGGCGCTGTTGCAAGCGGCGGGGGCGATTACCTCGCCCTACCAATTCCACTGGCAGCGCTTTTTGCTGGACTATTTCCCCAAGGGCACAGACTTCCCAGCGCAATTGCCCAACCCGCCCGCGCTGGATGAATCCACACTGCCCTTGGCCGAGGTGCAAGCCTATTCGATTGACGACTCGCAAACTACCGAGATTGACGACGCGCTCTCCGTCACCGGCCTGGGTAGCGGACAAGTTACCGTCGGCATCCACATTGCCGCCCCTGGGCTGGCGCTGGAACCAGGCGGGGCGCTGGACAAGCTGGGGCGCGACCGCCTCTCCACCGTCTATATGCCGGGCTACAAAATCACCATGCTGCCGCAAGCAGTGGTGCAGGCTTACACCCTGGATGCTGGCCGCGCCAGCCCGGCAGTGTCGCTCTACGTGCGCTATGACGAAGCCAGCC
>CAZMMM010000252.1:0-1325 GCA_964567385.1 uncultured Comamonas sp. | reverse complement strand
CCGTAGCGCACAACCTGCGCCACGACCAGCTCGACCACATCGTTACCGCCCCATGGCTGGCCGACCCCAGCCTGGAAGTAGAAAACACCCCCGCCGAAGTGGCCGCCCTGCGCGGTGAATTGGCGTTTTTGCACCGCCTAGCGCAGCACCTCAAAGCCCAGCGCGAAGTGGTGCGCGGCAAGCCCGAAAACTTCACCCGCCCGGACTACAGCTTCCGCCTGGAAGGCCATGACGGCAGCCTGCCCGATGGCAGCGAAACCGTGGTCATTACCACCCGCAAGCGCGGCTCGCCGCTAGACCTCATCGTGGCTGAAGCGGCCATCGTCGCCAATAGCAGCTGGGGGCAATTGCTGGCCGATTCGGGCGTGCCCGGTATTTACCGCAGCCAGCACAGCATGGCGCCAGGGGTGAAGGTACGCATGTCCACCAAGGCGCTGCCCCACGCCGGTATTGGCGTGCCGTGCTACGCCTGGGCCACCTCGCCGCTGCGCCGCTATGTGGATTTGGTCAACCAGTGGCAAGTCATTGCCTGCGCCCGCCACGGCGCAACAGCAGCGCTGGTGGCTCCCTTCAAACCCAAGGATGCCGAGCTGTTTGCCATCATCAGCAGCTTTGAAGCCACTTACAGCGCTTACAACGGCTACCAGTCCAGCATGGAGCGCTTTTGGACGCTGCGCTACCTGGAGCAAAACGCCATCACCGAAATTGACGCGGCCATCATCCGCGATGACGGCACAGGCGCAGCCTTGGTACGCGCCGACACGCTGCCTCTAGTGGTCGATGTCTTGGGCGCACAAGGCATGGGGCGCGGCGCGCGGGTGCGCGTGAAGCTGGGGCAGGTGGATGCCATTGCCCTGGACATTCGCGGCACTATCATTGAGCGCTTGGATAACCCGCTGGACAGCAGCGACGATGCCCCCCTGGATGATGACAACAGCGAAGAAGACAGCAACGCTGGCCGCCTGGCCATTGCCGTTGATGTCAACGAAGCTGACAGCACCGATAATCCCACCCCGTGACTATGCTTGCCGCGCTACAGCGCACCTCTCCTCTTCAACTGGCTCTGGTTTTCTCGGCTATTGCACATGCTGCCCTGCTGACGGTGCATTTTGTACCGCCCGAGCGGGTGCAGCGCGTCTTCAAAGACACGCCGCTAGAGGTCATCCTAGTCAACACCCAAAGCCAGGAGGCACCTGACAAGCCCCAGGCCATTGCCCAGGCTTCGCTCTCCGGCGGTGGGGATGCGGCAGAAGGGCGAGCCACCAGCCCCCTGCCCTACACCTCGCTAACCAGCATTGGCGATGATTTTGAAGAGCGCCAACGCC
>CAZMMM010000251.1:0-3632 GCA_964567385.1 uncultured Comamonas sp. | reverse complement strand
CATCAAACCTAGGGAAAACCCTTGCCAAGGGTTTTTTCTAATGTTTTTTTGGCCGTCTTGCCTATAATTGATTCACACAAGGAATGATGTTCCTTATATAAAACAAAATGTAGCAACTGCCTGACAAAGGAAAACCATGAGCCACGCCAGCGCCATTTCTGATCCCCATAGCTTGGATGCTTTGCTGAAAGCGGTACCAGCCTCCTTGCTGGCCGGTCAGCGCGTGCTGATTACTGGCGCAGCACGTGGCCTGGGGCTGGCCTTTGCCAAGGCGGTGGTGCAGGCGGGCGGCCAGGTGGTGATTGCTGATGTGCTGGCCGATTTGGCCGAGCAAGAAGCCGCCGCGCTGCGCTCCCAGGGTGCGCAGGCCCATGCCTTGGCGCTGGATTTGCGCCAGCCTGATTCGATTACCGCCTGCGCTGCCCAAGCGGTGCAATTGCTGGGGGGCTTGGATGGTTTGGTGAACAACGCTGCCATTACCAACTCCGGCGGCAAGGATGCCCATGCCCTGGCCATAGAAACCTGGGATGCGGTAATGGATGTCAACGTGCGCGGCACTTGGCTGATGAGTCGTGCCTGCCATAGCGCCCTGGCTGCCAGTGGGAGTGGGGCGATTGTGAATCTGGCCTCGGATACCGCCCTGTGGGGTGCGCCCAATCTGCTGGCTTACGCCACTAGCAAAGGCGCGGTCATTTCCATGACGCGTTCGCTCTCACGCGAATGGGGGGCAGACAACATCACTGTCAACGCCGTTGCCCCTGGCCTCACCTTGGTGGAGGCAACTGAATACATCCCCCAGGCACGCCACGACAAGTATTTGGAAGGGCGCTCCCTACCGCGTGAGCAGCAGGCGGCTGATGTGTGCGGCGCTGTGCTGTTTGGCTTGAGCGGCCTGTCGCGCTTTGTGACGGGGCAGTTGCTGGCCGTCAATGGCGGCTTTGTCATGCACTAAGTGGCGCTTGGCCTGCCACCCGTCTCATTCTGTTTTGCCCGTCCTTTCCCCATCACTCTCAAAAAGGAGATTTTTATGACTGATAACACCGAAGCACGTAGCTGGGACCGTCCTGAAGGCGCTAGCTTGGCCGAATGGATGGATTCGCGTACCGTGCGCTTCTCCACCCGCAAATACGACTGGGATGCGCTGAAGTTCCAAACTGAGGTGGATCCTAAATATGGCCGTGCGCAAATGCGCTATATCGGCACCGGTGGCACTGGCGTAGCCAGCGACACCAACACTGTGCCTGCCGAGAACTTCACCTTCTCCACCATGGTGCTGCCTGCTGGCCACGAAGGCCCACTGCACCTGCACACCGATGTGGAAGAGGTGTTCTTTGTGCTGCGCGGCAAGGTCAAGATGATTGCCGAGAGCATGGACGGCAAGGAAAAGTGGGAAGTCATCGTTGGCGAGCGTGACCTGATTTCCTGGCCCCCCGGCGTGTATCGCGGCGAAATCAATATTGGCGAAGAAGAAGCCCTGATGCTGGTCATGCTGGGCGCGAAAAAGCCCATCACCCCTACTTATCGCCCTAACGACCCGCTGGCCCAGCTCAAGCGCTAAATCCTGCTTGTTTCTGCCGTTGCCGTTGCCTGTCTTTGCTGAAAGCCTACGCCATGTCCAGCCCTGAAGCCCTCGCTTTGTTTGACGCCGAAGTTGCCCGCCTGCACACCCTGTTCCCCGCCCATTGCGTTGCGGTACAGGGTGGTGCTGCGCAGGTGCAGGTGCGTGACAACCAGGTGCAGCAGCCCCAGGGGCTACCCGTTGTTGCATTGCATGGCATTGGCTCAGGCGCGGCCTCGTGGCTGGTGGTGGCAGAACAGTTGGCCCAGCAGCAGGTGCGCCTGCTGGCCTGGGATGCCCCCGGTTATGGGCAATCCACCCCGCTGGCAATGCCAGCGCCGCAGGCAGGCGACTATGCCCAGCGCCTGCTGGAGCTGCTGGATGCCTTGGGCATTGAGCGCTGCATTTTGGTGGGGCATTCTTTAGGCGCACTCATCAGCAGTGCGGCGGCGCACGCGGCCTCGCCCTTAGCGCAGCGCATTGCGCGTCTGGTGATGATGAGCCCCGCCCGTGGCTATGGGGCGACTGAGCTGGCTGAAAAAGCCATCAGCGTCCGTGCTGGCCGCCTTAAAACCGTGCAAGACCTGGGCATTGAAGGCATGGCCAAAGAGCGCTCTGCCCGCCTGGTGTCTGAAAACGCTACCCCCCTGCAACGCGCCTGGGTGCGCTGGATCATGGGGCAACTCCACCTACAGGGCTACACCCAAGCGGTAGAGCTGCTGTGTGGTGACGACTTATTGAAATACCTGCCGCCAGCCATGCCTGTGCAAGTGCTGTGCGGTGCAGAAGATGTGATTACGCCCCCCACCGCCTGCCAGGTTGTGGCGCAGGGCTGTGGACTGGCTTTAGAGTTGCTGGCGCAAGCAGGCCATGCCTGCTATGTGGAGCAGCCCCAGGCTGTCGCCCAAGTGTTGCTCGCCCAAGTGCGGGCAGCGGCTCAGGCTTGATGCTGCGCAGTTTCTCCAACGACCAGAAAGTCCGTACCCCTATGTTGCACACCTCTTCTTTAGCGACTGCTATCCCCTCCAAAAGCACAAGCGCTGATGCTGACAGCGCAGGCAATAGCGAACGCTATAACGTCCCCGCCCTAGAACGCGGCTTGCGTCTGCTTAGCGAGTTTGACCGCCACACCCCCACCCTGACTGCGCCTGACCTGGCGCGTCGCCTGGACTTGCCGCGCTCCACCGTGTTTCGCATGCTCTCCACCCTGGAGCACATGGGCTTTATTGAGCGCACTGACGGCGGGCGCAGCTACCGCCTGGGCCTGGGTGTGCTGCGCATGGGCTTTGAATACCTGGCTTCTTTGCCCATCAACGAGCTGGGCCAGCCCCTGCTGGAGCGCCTGCGCGATGCCACCGGCCTGCCCTGTGTGCTGGTGATGCGCGATGGCCGCTCAATTGTTTATGTGGCCCGAGTCTCTCCGGCCTCGCCTTTTGTCAGCGCCGTCAATGTGGGCACACGTCTGCCTGCCCATGCCACGGTGCTGGGGCGGGTGCTGCTGGGGGATTTGTCTTTAGAGCAGGTGGAGGCTTTGTACCCCGAAGAGCCACTGCCTACCTTCTCGGATAGCACCCCCACCACAGCGCAGGCGCTGCACGAACTAGTGCAGGCTGACAAGGCCCGGGGCTACGCCATCAGTGAGGGCTTTTACGAGGCCAACGTCTCCACCATTGCCGCCCCGGTGCGTGACCACACCGGCACGATTGTGGCGGCCTTGGGCATGACCTCACACGCCAGCCACATTGAGCCTGAGCAGCTCAAGCGCTGGGTAGCACAGGCACGCAGCACCGCTGATGAGCTGTCTGGCCTGCTCAACTACCAACCCAACCACGCGCGGCAAGCCGTAGCGCCTTGACGGCTTGCCCCACTATTACCTAAAGAATTACCTGAAGAAAAGAGATGCAGCCATGAGCACCCCCCTCTCCACCCCAGCACCCTTTCTCGCGCCTGATGCCTTGGCGGGCCGTGTAGCCGTTGTCACTGGTGGCTCCTCGGGCATTGGCCTGGCCACCGTGCAAGTGCTGCTGGCCAGTGGTGCGGCGGTGGCTTTGTGTGGGCGCAATGCCCAGCGCCT
>CAZMMM010000250.1:2850-3641 GCA_964567385.1 uncultured Comamonas sp. | reverse complement strand
TGGATACCAACAAGCCCGAGGTGATGCAGGCCGTGCTAGATGCGGGCGCAGACATCATCAACGACGTATGGGCGCTGCGCCGCCCCGGGGCACTGCAAGCCGTCGCCAGCCACCCGCAATGCGGCATCTGCCTGATGCACATGCACAACACCCCGCTGGATATGCAAACCACCCCCATGCAGGGCGACCCATTGCCGCCCGTGCTGGCCTTGCTGCAAGCGCAAAGCCAGCAACTGCTGGAGCAAGGCGTGCAGCGCAGCCGCATCACCTGGGACTACGGCATTGGCATTGGCTTTGGCAAAACCGTGGCACAAAACTTTGCGCTGCTGGCGCGGCAGCACGAGCTGCTGGCCTTAGACTTCCCGCTGCTGGCGGGCTGGTCACGCAAAAGCTCTTTAGGCGCAGTCACCGGCCTAGCGGTGCAAGAACGCCTGATTCCCAGCGTGACCGCTGCCGTTTTAGCCGTAGAGCGTGGGGCGCGTATTGTGCGTGTCCATGATGTGGCTGCCACCCGTGCCGCTCTGGCCGTCTGGCAAGCAATGCAGGACAACGCAGCAGCCCCCGCCCCCGAAGCCAGCACATAAGCTTCTTTCCCCTTACATACCAAGAATATGGCACGTCAATTTTTCGGCACCGACGGCATACGCGGCACAGTCGGCCAACACCCCATCACCCCTGATTTTGTGCTGCGCCTGGGTCACGCTGTCGGGCGCGTCCTCAAAAGCCAGCAAAAAAACCCACACAGCCAGCCCCTGGTGCTGATTGGCAAAGACACCCGCATCTCCGGCTAT